>NZ_JAUBTR010000122.1:0-6992 GCF_036705045.1 Microcoleus sp. BR0-C5 | reverse complement strand
ACAATCCGAGTTAGTAGCAGGCGCACCTGCAACGAGTGCAACAGCAAATGAGTTAGAGTTGTCACAATCTGAGCTAGAAACAACCGCACCTGCAACGAGTGCAACAACAAATGAGTTAGAGTCGTCACAATCCGAGTTAGTAGCAGGCGCACCTGCAACGAGTGCAACAGCAAATGAGTTAGAGTTGTCACAATCTGAGCTAGCAGCAACCGCACCTGCAACGACTGCAACAGCCAATGAGTTAGAGTTGCCATTATCAATCCTGCCTGAAAGGAATGAAACTCAGTGGCAAAAAGTGCGCTCGCATCTCGCAGTCGAGTACAGTTTACCTTTAGAGTTACTCGATTTATTGCACGCTCATTCTTGGCTGTATGCCGGCTCAGAAAAGGCTGTCTTTACAGGACGGACGCTTGAGGGGGAAGCCCGGTTCGCTTTTATTCTCGATGAAAGAGGCAACTTTACTACAACCCATCCCCTGTCATCTGAAGCTGCTTTCTGGGTAGCCACTACCGGAGAAATTGAGCGAGCTGTGATTGCCTGTAACCCAATAGAAGCCCTTTCAATTTTGCTTAGTGAACAGGAAAATAACCAGGATAACTCTGCAACACCACCACCCACAATTTACCTAGGAATTGAACGAGCTTCACAACTGTCTATACAATTTTTACAAGAACTCGATAGCGTTATTATAGCGATTGCAGAAAATTCTCACCTCGCTCGAAATGCGCTTGCGCTGCTACCGAATGCAGAACTTGTCAATCCACAGTCAAGTTGGAATGATATCTGGATACAATTAATTGAGCAAGAACAGCAAAATATTCAACCAAATAACCAACCTTATAAACAGCGCATCCAAGACATCGAACTGGATTAATTGTTGCTACCTTAAATTTGTCTAGAATTTAAACAAAGTGCTTAGTTTCATAAAATCAATCAATATGTTTGATAAAACCTGTTGATCAATACTTCGGACAGTTTTTTAACGGCCCTGTAAGCCGAGGGCGAGGAAGTCCTGCCATTTTTTACGCATTTTCTGAAACTTAGCGCGCTTACTTAAACCTTGAAAAAATAGTCCAGTATATAGCCAGTAAGGGTTTCGGAGACTCGACTAGATCTAAAACTGTCCGAAGTATTGCTTATGGGACAAGGATTATGTCTCACCACTACTTCCGTATCACTACCAAGCATCATAACTTGGCTGTACAATAAAGGGTTCTAGCCGTGGGTCGCCCGTATTCTTAGCCTCAAACGCTAATGATAATGACTACACTTATTACCTAGCAAAGCTTTTAGGCTAGCGGACAGGTCTGTTTAGCAGACCAAGTAAGGAAAAACTATAAATATGGAAAAAAACTATACATTTCAATTCAATCCTTCCACTGCCTTAGAAGCCCTGAAAGCTGGTAAATACGACCCGCTTAACTTCTACGAAGCGCGTTTAGACCTGTTTAACCTCTCGGTAATGGCAGACTATGACCAACTCATTTGCCTACCCACATTAACTGCTATCGACAAATACTGGTATCAGATTGAAACAGCCCGAAAAGTCCTCAGACAAATGGGTGGACGGGCATTACTAGCGGATGAAGTCGGATTGGGTAAAACCATTGAAGCGGGACTAATCATCGCCGAATACTTAGCTAGGGGGATGGTAAAGTCCATCCTAGTGTTAACTCCGGCATCCCTAGTTTCCCAGTGGCAATCAGAGTTAAGTGACAAATTTAATATCGCTACTATCACCACAGATAACCGTGACCCACAACAACCGATAGACGAATTTTGGACAAATAATCCGCGAATTATCGCTTCATTAAACACGGCTAAGTCTGCTAAACATTATCTTCACGTCACCAGTCGTACTTGGGATTTGGTTGTTGTCGATGAGGCACACCATCTAAAAAATCGCAGTACCCTCAACTGGAAACTCGTCAACGCCCTCAATAAGCGGTTTATCCTCATGCTTACTGCTACGCCAGTGCAGAACTCCCTTGTGGAACTGTTTAATCTGCTAACCCTCCTCAAACCGGGACTACTACAAACAGAAGCCGCTTTTAAAAAAGAATACGTCGATTCTAGGAATGGACGAGTCCCTAAAAATCCCGAAAAGTTACGCTCTCTGATGCGGGAAGTCATGGTACGAAATACCCGCGCCCTAGTAGATGTCAAACTGCCCAAACGCTTCGCCACCACAATTACCGTTACCCCGGCAGCCGGAGAGGAGAAACTTTACCAAGACTTGAGCGAGTATCTACGTTCTTCAGAGGACAAACTAGACAGACTCTCCCGTACTAATTTACTGATGCGGGCGGGTTCATCCCCTGGTGCTTTGGCTGACTCTCTCAAGCAACTGACTCTTCGCTTACCCGATGAAGAACTGAAGTCTTTAGCAAGACGAGCAGCCCAGGTGAAGCAGGTCGAGAAAGCAAAAACCTTAGTAGAGATGCTCTCCAAATCTTCCCAAAAAACCTTAGTTTTCACAACCCATAAAGCAACTAGCACCTATTTGGCTAAAATACTGCAAGAGGCAAATATCCCCTTTGCAGAATTTACTGGCGGAATGTCCCTTAAACAGAAAGATGAGGCTATAGCCGCATTTCGAGATAATGTTTCTGTACTCTTAGCATCCGAAACAGGCGGTGAGGGACGTAACATCCAGTTTGCCAATGCGATCGTTAATTATGACCTGCCCTGGAACCCAATGAAAATTGAACAGCGCATTGGTCGTATCCACCGCATCGGACAAACCCAGGATGTTTTTATTTTTAACTTCTGTCTCAAAGGCAGTATCGAAGAGTATATTCTGCGGATACTGCACGACAAAATTAATATGTTTGAACTGGTAGTCGGAGAAATTGAAACAATTTTAGGTAATGTGGATGATGAATTTGACTTTAGTGAAGTTGTCATGGATATCTGGCTTAAGCATCAAGTTAAACCCGAATTAGATCAAGCTTTTGAGCAATTGGCAAATAATTTGTTGAAAGCCCAAAAACAATATGAGCAAATTCAAGAACTGGATGAACAGATTTTTGGCGAAGATTTTGAAGCTTAAAACATTGATTTGATTAAATATGTTATCAGACCCAATAATTACTACTTTAGAAAAAATTGTGGCTCTCCATGACGGAATAGCTGAACCGGCTGGGTCACACATTTTAAATGCGCTGTTAAATGAAAACATAGCCTCGTTACTTTCTCTCCCAGAAGAAGTAACTTTTACAACCATCACTGATGTACCTCAAAGTGTTTTTGTTACTTATCATTCAGAAGTATTAAATAAATTATCTGAACTATTAGCTGTTAAAGGGCAGATGAGTGCCTTGGGTGTAAAATTTGATGGCTATCTAAAAACTACGGGCTTTGACAAAAGCATACCAGAGAGATTCAAACCTCAAAATGGGTTAATTCGTTTTGTAGATGCTAAACCATCAACCACTCGCTACATTTTATGTAATGTGGCTTACACAGCGAATGCCGAAGAAAAAAGGATTGGTTTAGTTTCGTTTATTATCAATGAAATAACAGGAGTAACACCAGTAGAAATTGGGGATGCTTTATTTTGGGATTCGGACAGAATGGATGTGGATAATCAAGAAACACCATTATCTATTCCTTTTGATAAGTTGTTGAAGTTAATCGAACATCAAAGTGGAATATTGATTGGAAAATCTTTAGATAATTGGCAGGCTAAATTAACAAGAGCAAGAGCTAGGGATGAAGAAAGACTCAAGGATTATTACAACACGATTAGCTCTGGGATTCGCCACAAGATTGAGTTAAAAAAATTGATTGGTGATGAATTAGACAAAGAATTAGCTCGAATTGAAGCTACTAATAGAGAGCTAGATCGAAAATTGTTAGATATCCAAGAGCGTTATGCAATGAGTGTAGAAGCTTGGTTGCACAGTGCAATGATTATCCATCTACCTACAGTACATCTTCAATGTGAGTTGCAAAGAAAGAAAACGAAACGGACTGTAACAATAGTTTGGAATCCGTTCACTAAAATTATTGAACCTCTTTGCTGTGAATTATCAGGAGAACCTGTTTACGATTTCTATTTAGATGATCTATCAGCTAAAATTATCTCCCCGACAGTTTGGACTAGATAGGGGTATACCCCTATACATCGAAGTATAATCCGAGCGAACATCGTTTGTTTCCTCACGTAACTAGAGCCTGTCAAGGAGTGATTTTTACTTCTCTTGAGTTAGTGAAAAAACTCATGGCAAAAACGCATACTAAAACCGGGCTTTCTGTCGTAGTAAATGTGATTGAGAAAATTTATGAAACTGGTCGAAAAGTAGCTAATGGATTTAAAGAAACAATGAAAATTATTTTTGATGAATATCTACCAAAATTGAATTATCGTGCAGTGCCGACTATTTAACAAACGCTAAAGTTATTAAATTTTCATTCCTAAGTTTGATACTCCCTCTCAGCAGTGGGGCAGCAACAAACCAGCGCTCCGCCACCGGAAAAATTACAACAGCCGAAGTTCGGGCAGTTATTGGCGAGGCACAATTTGACAAGTTTCAGCAGCTTGGGGCGAGTTGTCCCCGCTTTGCCTCGAAATCAAACTGATGTAGGCATCAAGAAACACGCTTACGCCCGATCGCCTGTTGCACTGTTGCACCTGATGGAGTAACAGTTGTTGCAGGCGACGCATCCGGCCGCATATATTTCCTACCGCTAGAAGAGATAGAGCCACTAACATAATTTCTTACGCGATTGTTGGGGAGGTGTAATTTGCGGGGTTCAAGCGACTTGCCGATAGTTGCCCGCGCTTTGTCCTTGAACTAGCTTTGCCAGTCTAATTTTGAGCCGAGCGAGCAGCAATTTCAGTTGCTACTGCCGTCGCAGCCGACAATCTAAAATTTAAAATCTAAAATCTGTGACTTTGCTTGCAATCCAAGCGGGGGATCGGCTTGATGTGGTAGCTCGGATCGCTCATAATTACTCTCTATAAGCTTGTCTTCAAAACTACACAAATTCAAATTCGCTCGGCGCAGCACACCTCATTTTACTCAGGATTTTTGCCAATAATTCTTTTTGCTTGTATAGGCGTAATATTTCTCAACAACTGTTCAAGAACTTGGCTGCGAGAATCTCCAATCATTAACGCTAAGTCTGTGAGTTTTTTAATCGCAGTTGGAGTCAGAGTAAGGGATATGGGATGCTTCTTTTCGTCGTAAAGAATTGGTACATTACGGAGGCATTGCTGCCCCGGATGCGCTTGCTTTATTGAATATTCTGGTCGCTCTGTTTTTTGCTTTTTTTTTTGTTTCTTCATTACCCAGACTCCTTGTTATTAAACTCGTTTGTTTATAGGCATAAACCAAATTAGTAGTTTTTTGAAATTACCCCGGCGTCAAATCCCTTATATAACCACTTAGCTGGGAAAAATATCAAAAGCTACACTCCTTGACTTACATAACTTTGGTTTATACGTATAAACGCTGTAAAATTCGAGGTTAGATAGCTATATAACAGTCACTATCTAACTTTTTCAGAAATTGCAGCCTGTGTTCCGTCTCTACAAGTCAGTCAGAGTGAGGTTTTTTTCGTCATTACCCGACAGGATTAGTGTATTCGTCTGCAAATCTTCGCCGTCCATACCAAAGTCCGACAGCACTCACAACGTCGATAAAGTTATATAATATATATAAGACTTTATCATCTGCAAACCTTACGCCATAACACAGGAGTTCATATGGATAAACAAAAGCCACCAACAGGTCAAGACGCATCCTATAAAATTCTCCCTCATCGCGGTCATAGAATTATCACTAATTCTAACCCAATTCCGACTCCTGTGGATGAGAAAGAATTACCAGAAGCGGTACCCCAGAATTTATTCGAGTTCTGGCAGAAGTTTTTAAAGCAACTAGAGTCTAAGTCTCCTAGCTACATCCCGATGAGCTACACGGTGATAACCCGCGTTATCGCTCCATATTTAGGCGGGCCAGTTCCTCAGAAGGAGCGAGCTACCGAAGGGGAAAGGGCAAAAGCGATCTCTTTTCTCAAACAACGACCGATTTCCGATCTAAAAATTGTGTTGCAAAATGCGGAACATTTCTTTGACGAGCAAGGTTGGAAAGAAGCTAACAAGCGAAAACAGCTCAAGTTTCACCTGAATAATATGCTAAAATTGGCCACTTCGCGAAAGTGGCTCCAATCAGATCCGGAAAATCCTGAACTTATTTACCGCCTCAAGGAAGGACATGGCAGGAGGATTCGTGAGGATATGAAAGATTTCCGTGCCGGATTGCGAACATCTAGCGAAACTGTACTGCTTGGATATTTTGACTCAGATTTTGTCGCTATTCCTAAAAAGCAAGTTGCAAAAATTTGGCTGGATTGGCGATTGGTTTTATCTCCGGTGGGTTTATCCATGCTCCATGTTGCATTTGCTCAGGTGGAGCCAAATTGGTATTTAGCTAATCCCGAATTTGACCGAGAAATTATGGAATTCGCTGAGTTCATGCAGAAAAAGTTAAGACTTAAGGACGCCACATTGAAAGCAGATGTACAACACGTCTGTCGATTACTTGGCTGGATGTATCGGAAGAATGAGAAGGATCTCAGTTTATCAGAGGTGAGGCTAGCCAAAGTTGTGCCTTTTCTTCAAATGAAGTTCAAGCTTACCGAGTGCACTAACGAGCCAAATAGGGAACCTCACATGGTAAGGATGTACAAAGAAGGAATGGCTATTGAGACATCTGAGGAACTGGGTAAAGAAGCTGGTGACTTAATCGAGGGATACGTGGAGTGGGGAAATTTGAGTCATGCGTCGGTAGTTCAGAACTACAACGCCATTATTAACCTTGCCAAATTCACTTATTATCGTCAGGTCAGCTCCGAGGATTTGAAGAGTCGAGATGCTTTTGATAAAATTCCGTTAATTAATGTTCTTAAGGGGCTTGCAATTAAATATAACCCCAGTTATGCTAGAAGGGTAGGAAACAAAAAATCTGACATGAGCGGTTGTG
>NZ_JAUBTR010000196.1:0-1512 GCF_036705045.1 Microcoleus sp. BR0-C5 | reverse complement strand
TCATATTTTTGGGTGATTTTACGAGCTTTTTCATTTTAACCCTTTTTTGGCATACTCGCCAAAGTGAGATGCACCCAAAAACTTCAGTGGCGGCATCTGGTAAAATAAACGGATGAAAAAGCCCGCACCCACGAGAGAGCAGAAAAAAACCGAAATCGAGCAGTTGAGCCAAGCTGAACTGGTAGAAATGGTACTGGGGCTGCAAAAAATTATTGCACAATTGCAAGAAAAACTAGCGATTGCTACGGGCAAAAGTCGAACCACCAGTCAGACTTCATCCAAACCCCCATCAACGGATCTACTCCAAAAACCAGAGAAACCAACAGTCAAACCAGAAGCAGACCCAAAAAAGAAACCAGGCGGACAACCGGGTCATCAGGGGAAAACCCGCAAAGGGTTTGGACGAGTAGACAGAACTGAAATTAGCTCACCCGACATCTGTCTCAATTGTGGCAGTAAAGAATTAAGTGAAGTAATTAACATCCACAGACAGCAAGTAGCAAGTCTAGTAGCAAAACCAATTGAAGTCGTCGAATATCAGACACAATCGTGTAAATGCCTAGAATGTGGTGCACTAGTCAGAGGAGAACCACCCCGCTTGAATAGTTCCAGGGCAAGATTTGAGCGTTAATCTCCAAGCACTATTAGTCTGGTTGGGGAATTATGGACATCTTTCCTACGCCAAGCTGACTGAATTGTTGTGGGAACTCGGCAGAATAGAAGTGGGAGTAGGAACACTCCAAAAAACCAATCAACGAGTAGCAGCAGCAGTCAAACCAGCGCTCAAAGCACTGTGGGAATGGGCACCTCTTCAATCAAATGTTCACGTAGATGAAACGCCGTGATGTGTCATGGGGGTTAAAGAATGGTTATGGACAGCTAGTGGAGAAGGATTCTGTTTATTTCATGCGGCAGATACCAGGGGGCGGGTGGAATTGGAAACCATGCTGGGCACAGAATTTGCGGGAGTCTTAAGCTCAGATGATTTCAGCGTTTATAATGGCGGGAACATCGCAGCCCAACAGAAGTGTCTGGCCCATTTACGGCGGCATTTCAAGAAAGTGCTGGAACTTCCTGGCAACAATAATGCAGCAGTCGCTAAGCGTATTTCTGTCATTAATAGATGAAGCTTTTATCGCCCATGAGTCCTGGCGAAAGACGAAGGCTCGACTCACCTACGACTTCTGGGCTCAGGATTTCACAATACGATTGAATCAAGCTTTGACCACTTGGTTGGGCCAAGTTGGTTATGCTGCAGGTCTGTTACTAAAATCCTTACGGGATAAGGCAGAACAATGGTGGTATTTTCTCAATGACCCCTCGGTTCCTCCAGATAATAATTTAGCAGAACGTTCTCTACGGCTAGCTGTAACGAAACGGAAAGTTTCTGGCAGCTCTCGTTCGATGAAACGATTTGAGGAAACGGCTAATCTGCTGAGTGTGATTCAAACCTGTCGTTTTCAAGCTCGTTCAGTAATGGCTTTTTTCCGTGAGGCTATTTCTGCCCAATAT
>NZ_JAUBTR010000121.1:0-10918 GCF_036705045.1 Microcoleus sp. BR0-C5 | reverse complement strand
AATACGTCAATATACTTACACACAGAAAATCATTTAGGATTGCTCTAGATAGAGAAAATCATTTAGGATTGCTATATGTGCTGAAACTTGAAGGCGATTTTAAAGTTTCTGTTTACCGAGAATTTGATGGACAAAAAAACAAAGAAATAATTTCTGAAGAGAGCTTTGAGAAATGTCAATTCTCTGACCCTGTAAAAATCTCACCAATAAATCTCCTTCAAGGCAAAAAAGCGGGCAGAATATATTTTGAAATAACTTGTTCTAGTGAACAGGGTGAATTTAAAGGGGGATGGATAGCAACTGATCAAAGTAAAACTAGAGAAGCATCCTTGGGTATTGTAATTTGCACCTTTAAAAAAGAGGATTTCATACAAAATACATTAACTGCAATTTTTCAAGATGAATTGCTAGAAACCAAGGACTTTAAAGTATTCGTTGTTGATAATGGTATAACTTTAGATGAAGCTGATTTCGGAAAGCCAAAACTGAGGCTAGTTCCTAATATAAATGCGGGTGGAAGCGGTGGCTTTACTAGAGGGTTGGTCGAAGCTTTAGAGGAAAAAAAATATTCTCATTTTTTGCTTATGGATGATGATATAGAGTTAGAAAGTGAATGTATTTATAAATTATTTCCTTTGTATAAATACGCCAATTCTGATTTTGCTGTAGCGGGTGGACTCCTAAATTTACAAAAAAAGCATATGTTGTATGAAGCAGGAGCATCGTACAACGCCTATTCTAAAAATAGAGGATTTGGGCCTGGGGCATTAATTGCTTTAAATTATAATATCGATTTACGAGATTCTAATTCTCTCAACAGGTTGCTCAAGGAAGAAGATGTAGACTATGGCGGATTTTGGTTTTTCTCTTTTTCTAAGGAACTTGTTGAACAAACTCAATTACCGCTGCCTTTATTTATCAAAATAGATGATGTAGAGTTGGGTTTAAGAATAAAAGAGTTGGGCAATAAAATTGTAGCTTTTCCATCACTGGCGGTGTGGCATCAACCAGCTTCGGCCAAGAATGTAAATGGGGAAAATTATTATTATAGCCGCAAGGATTTAATAGCTTATTCCATCCATTATTCTCCCGAATATATGGATGCAGTTGAGCATTTGACAAAAGTAATACTTCAGGCTTTAGCAAAATTTGATTATAATCATGTAGAGATGGTTGTAAAAGCTTTTGAAGACTATCTAAAAGGGCAAGATTTTATCAAAAACTCTGATCCAGAAACCTTTCACATGAGCATTGTAAAGCTTAGTAAAAGCTATAATAACCAAAATGAGGTAGATAAATTAGCTGGTACTAACCTTTTGACTAGGTGGTTTAAAGTTGCTGCTGAAGGTATTAATGAATGGTCATCCGTAAGTACACAATGGAAAAGTGCTTCAAAGGAAATGACATCTACTATATTTTGGCAGCAATACCTTGGGCTAAAGAACTAGAACTGAGAGCCTCTATTGGTTGATGGTTGACAGCTTCGACTGCCAGCAACTCAACAATCCACCACAAAAGCGCCTTGGGATTAATTGTGGTAGTTGACACTCCCCCGTCACAGCGTAGGGCTGTTTCGGGGCAACCACGGGGGGTTTGCCCCTAGGGAAAATCAGGCTTTTGTAGGGGCGGTGCCAAGAGTGCCCGCCCTCACCCACAGATGATGTCATGGGCATTTCAGGCATCGGGGCAACCACGGGGGGTTTGCCCCTACGAAAAATCAGGCTTTTGTAGTTTCGGGGCAACCACGGGGGGTTTGCCCCTAGGGAAAATCAGGCTTTTGTAGGGGCGGTGCCAAGAGTGCCCGCCCTCACCCACAGATGATGTCATGGGCATTTCAGGCATCGGGGCAACCACGGGGGGTTTGCCCCTACAAGAAAATGAAACCGCCCTGCCGCATTAGGGCATTCCCACTTTCTGATATTCAATCGAAAGCCAATTTACTGCTGATTGCAAGCTTATAGACGGCAATAGCAGCATTTAGAAAACCAGTTTTTTAGATGTTGAGGATTAATTAAATAAGCGTGCCAAGTGCGACCCGGATTGGGTGTCAGATGGAAGCAACTTGAGTTAAATGATGACATAATCTTCGCCCAAAACAGCTTGAGTGACCTGTGGTTCCGGCTCTACTGGGTCGCTGTAATGAGTTTCAATGTGTTGGATGAAACTTTCCCGATAAGCTTTGAGATGGGAGTTAAGTGCTTCGATATCCTGCTCTCCTGTCGCGAAACTCCTCTCTCTTCTGAAGTGACCGGATTCCTTAACAAAAGCCATGTCAACTTGCCACAAAGCCTTATCAATCGGGCGATAGGACAAATCAACAATATCGTAAGCTGCAAATCCTTGAGACTTCATAAAACTCATTACCTCATACATCTGACCAAACAAAGTAACTTCTACAATTACATATTCAGTCTGCTGCAAAATCTCAGTTGCACCCGCTAAAACATTTAATTCCTGTCCGTCTACATCAACTTTAATTAAATACGGGCCTGGAAATTTTCTTTCCCTGCATATTCCATCCAGCGTAATTGCTGGTATGTTTCTCAAATAAGGATCGCTGCTGTCAGTAACGCGATTTTCAGAAACTGAAGAATGCACCATACCGGGACTGACGTTGAGGGTGAAAACTCCCGATTGTTTGCTCGCGGCTGCAATAATGTATTCTGCACTTTTGAGCTTGCGGCAAATTTTGGCTAGATAAGGTTCATTTTCGGCGATCGGCTCAATTAGCAAATGTCGCGAATCGGGGAAAGTTTCGTAAAGGTTAAAAGTTCCCAATGCGGCACCGACATCAATCACAGTTCTTGGTTGAAAACCTAACTTTTTAGCCAGCAGCAAGCTGCCTGACATCGAGTTTCTGAGAATTCCTGTTTGTTGTTGGCTCACAATTTTTTCCAGATTTCAAGGTGGATAAGGTTAATATTATGTCTGGCAGCAGAGTTATTGTATGTCCGAATAAAGAAACGAAGCAATCGCAAACCTCCGCGATTGCTTCCCTGCGGATCGCAATGACAGAAATAGGTTTCAACTGAGATATTGCACCATTCTCAATCAGTTTTTTAGGAATAGGCATCTTGCCTGTTCCACGAGTAAATTTTCTTGTGGAACAGGCCGGAAAGCCTGTTCTTGAGAATGGTGCAAGATGTGAGTTTCAACCCAACCTGCTATTATTTCGTGGATTTCTGCGCTTTGTTTTCCGGTTCTACAGATTGCAAAGCTTCGTCGAGAATTGCCCGTGCTTCTTCGGCTTTACTTCTAGCTTCTCGATAGCGGACGTTAGCTTGAGCAAAGTTTTTGAGAACCTTGAAACCATCTTTTAAACGGCCAATTTCTTCGGCCGTCACAGCCTCATCTGTAAACAAAATGTCGATCGCCGCCCGGATTTTGAGTGCTTCTTCGCGGGATTCCATGACTTTCAATTTGAGACTTGCCAAATTGCTCAAAATCTGCACGGCTTCAGTAATCGCGTCCTCGCCGTCAGACGCAGCATCTTCGATATCCTTAACTTCAACAAACTGCTTGGGCCCAAATCCCTCCACGAGTTCCGTAGGCAGCTTGCCCTCATCCATGAGATCCATCAGCCGATCCATCGCTTCTTCCCGGGCTTTGGCTGAATCTTTCCCCTTGACAGTTAAAATAATTTCGGGGCTTTGAGGAAGTGTATAGCGAACCATATTTTGACAGCCTGTGCGCGAAAACAATTGAATGATATTTTATCTTTATTCGATCGCCAGTTGCAGCTATCAATCTGCTCCCTTACCAACTGCTTGCCAAAAGTTGACAGATATGCACTCACAAGGAACGCTCCACCATGAAAGATAAATTTCTTAACTTACTTAACTTGCTTTTAGTAGCTGATGTGTTTTTCGTCTTTGCCATTTTTGGGTGGTTTGTGATCGCAGTAGCAGGTCGATCGACTGGGGTGAATCTCGGTTTTGATTTGTGGTACAGTCTCTGGCAGCCCGTATTTAATCCCGCCCTCGGAATTCTTATGGGCGGTGCTATTCTCAGCGGTATAATTAACCAAGTTTCTAAACGCCTCAATCCCAAGTAAAATTGATGTTTTGTTGGAGACGGTGATTGGCGATGCTACTTAGTGGGCGATCGAACTTGTGGAATGCTTCAGAGATGAGGCACTCAATTAGGTCGATGAAGCTTGAAAATACATAAGTAGTCAAAAACGAGTGAAACGCTCCCCAAAGGAGCGATATCTTATCAAAGCAATCACAAAAGTTATGATAGCTTTACATTCTGTTACAGAGTAAAGTTTATTTTCGCCTACCTATTTACGTCGAAAATCAGGATTGGACGATCGGCATCTAAAAATATCAACTCATGTTCTGAGCAACAAAAGTCGGGCATTAATTATGGGAGAACAAAAATGTATAGGTATCCTCACTAGCGGAGGTGACTGTGCAGGCTTAAATGCAGTTATTCGAGCCGTTGTCCACCGCGCAACGGGAACTTACAATTGGAAAGTGATGGGGATTCGTCAAGCCACCAACGGATTGATGAGTCGTCCCCCTGAAGCAATTCCGTTGGATATTGAGAAAGTAGACTCGTGGCTCACCATTGGCGGTACGATGCTAGGCACGACAAATAAGGGCGACCCTTTTGCTTTCCCGATGCCTGATGGGACTCTACGCGATCGTTCTGACGACATTATCGAAGGCTATCATCAACTAGGTCTGGATGCCTTAATTGGCATTGGTGGCGACGGCAGTCTCGCCATTCTCAGGAAGATTGCTCAACACGGCAATTTGAATTTAGTTGCTATTCCTAAAACTATTGATAATGATGTCGGAATTACCGAGCGTTCCATCGGTTTTGATACTGCTGTCAATATTGCCACTGAAGCACTCGATCGGTTGCATTTTACTGCGGCAAGTCACAGTCGCGTCATGATTGTTGAAGTCATGGGACGCGACGCTGGACATATTGCGATCAGTGCCGGAATTTCTGGGGGAGCTGATATAATTCTGATTCCCGAAATCCCTTACAAAATTTCCCAAATTTGTGCCCAAATCCAAGAACGCCAAGACCGGGGAAAAAACTACTGTTTAATTATAGTAGCGGAGGCAGTTCGCACGGAAGAAGGCGAATTAGTAATGCACACAAATCGCTTAGGTCAAAGTCGATTAGGCGGAATTGGTCAGTATTTAGCTGATACAATTTCTGACTGCAGCGGTGCAGAAACTCGCGTCACTGTTTTGGGGCATATTCAACGCGGAGGAACTCCTTCATCGCTAGAAAGGTTAATTGCTTCTGCTTTTGGCGTCGCAGCAGTTGATTTAATTGCCGAAGAGAAATACGACTGCATGGTATCTTGGCAAAAGCGGGAAGTTGTGAGCGTTCCTCTGGAAGATGCGATCGCCAAATACAGACCTGTAGACTTCGATGGTACTCTGGTTAAAACGGCCCGCGGTTTGGGAATTTGTCTGGGAGACTAAACAATTACCCGTCCGATTTCTCAAAGGTTTAGTCGGGGACGCACTCTGAACCACGAAACTGGGTTTTTCAACCGAGACTTAGGGTTTTAAACCAGTGTATTGTCGTAAAAAAACCAAGGTGATGACCGTCTGTGCTTCCAGGACTAAGATTAACCTGGAAGCAGTGACGTTTCAACTATTTAGTGTAACTTGCAATCAGTTCCGAGCGAGTATCGACCCAGAGCCCGATCGCACTCGGGACTACCAAATACCGCAACAAGTGGAAAGGTGAGAAATTGACACCATTTACTACAGAAATTAGAGTACGACATTATGAAATGGATGCTCTCGGTCACGTAAATAATGCTGTTTACCAGCATTATTTAGAACACGCTGCGATCGAACATTTAGAACATTTGGGATTTACTCTCGATCGCTACCGGGAATTGGGCGGCGTTTTTGTAATGCGACGGATAGAGATTGACTATTTGCGATCGGCAGCCGCGGGCGATCGACTGGAGATATCAACTTGGATCGAACAACTGCGCGGCCCGCGCGCCGTCCGCCGCTACGAAATTCGCTTACTTGGAAATGACGAAATATTGTTAAAAGCCGAGGCGCTTTGGGTTTGGGTTGAAGTTACCACCATGCGCCCGCGAGCAATTCCCAAACAAATAATTGATATTTTTGAATCACAATCTCAAGCATTACCAACCTAGGAAAAAGTTAACTCTAAAAGGGGCAAAATCCTGTAAAAATCTCTGGGTTTGTAGTGAGGGCTGAAGCCCTTCATTCCCCCTTTGTAGAAGTACAAAAAGTTGAGTGTCGCCGGGGCCGCAAATCCCGATCGCAAAAAGTCGGATCGCCCGCCTGCCAGTTTGGATGCCACAGAGGTACGATGGAAGAGAGGGAGGGAGGCCAAGCCCGGTAAGGTTAAGCTTGGCGACAATACCCAGAGGAAGGGAAAAATGACACTTAACTTGCGGCGACCGATTTTGATAGGCGGAATAGGACTTTCAGCAGCGCTGTGGCTGCTGGAAACTCTACAGCATTCGGGTTCAGAAATGGGCGAAACGGCACTCATCGGCTTGGCGGCTGCCGGTGCGGGGTATTGGTGGTGGAAGCAACAATCCCCCAAACTAGAACTCGCACTCCCACAACCCCTGGCCAACAGGGAAGCAGCCGAAAAAGCGATCGCGGCTTCAGAAACCGCAATTAAATTGCTGGCTTCAGAAGCTCAAAACTCCGCAGATCCTGCTAATCTAACAGCAAAGCTCGATCGGCTCAGAGCCGAATTAGATAGACAAGATTTACGGATTACCGTAACTGGCGGCAAAGCTGTCGGCAAAACTGCCTTAATTCAAGTTTTAAATTCTAATTGGGCCTCTCAACACCCGCAAAAGCTTAGTTTACAAGAAACAGCAGCGCTGTTTGCTAATACAAATGCCGATGCCAAAATCAACGGTGATTTAGTGCTGTTTGTAACAGCGGGCGACATCACAGATTCCGAATTTAAAACATTATCTCAGCTAGCGTCAGTAGGTCAGGGCGTGTTGCTAGTCTGGAACAAACAAGACCAATATTTGCCAGAACAGCAGTCGCAGGTTTTGCACTCTTTGCAGCAGAAAATGCAAGGAATATTGGGGACAGAAGAGATAATTGCGATCGCAGCTTCTCCCAATTCTATTAAAGTGCGCCAGCACCAAGCGGACGGCACATTTAAAGAACGGATTGAAAATCAAGTCTCTCAACTCGACGGGCTGACGGAAAGATTGACTAAAATCTTAACTGAAGAACGGCAACAGTTGGTCTGGGCGAGTGCAGTGCGGGAGGCTGCAAGTATCAAGTTAGAGGCCAAAACCTTATTAAATGCAGTCAGGCGCGATCGGGCAATTCCCATTATCGAACAATATCAGTACATCGCCGCCGCCGCCGTCTTTACTAATCCGGTTCCCGCTTTAGACTTGCTAGCAACAACCGCCATCAGCACCCAACTCGTAATCGATCTCGGCGCTATCTACCAGCGAAAGTTTTCCTTAGACCAAGCTAAAACAGTAGCGGCAACTTTGGCTAATCAAATGTTCAAATTGGGATTAGTAGAACTCTCTACCCAAACTATTACTGGACTGTTAAAAAGCAATGCCGTCACCTATGTAGCAGGAGGCGCAGTGCAGGGAATTAGTGCAGCATATTTTACCAGAATAGCAGGACTGAGTTTAATTGAATATTTCCAAAGTCAAGAACTGGAAAATGCTGCCCAAGGCATTTTCAATCTCGACCAGTTGACTAAAACTTTGCAAGCAGTATTTACGCAAAATCAGCAAGTTTCCTTCTTGCAATCTTTCGTCAACCAAGTGGCGAGTCGCCTTTCATCTCAGGTATCTGGGCCCGAAACCGTTAAGTCGGCGGCCAATTAAGTAAAATAAAGGAACAGGCATCTTGCCTGTTCCCCGACCGAACCAGGCAACCAGGTAATATTTTCCTTCTTCCTTCTGCCTTCTGTTATACAATCAAATAAAGTTTGCACGATGATACAAACTCAACCAAAAATACTAAGCTTTGAAGAATTTCTAGAAGATAAATCCGAAAACAGATGCTACGAACTTCACGACGGGGTAATGGTTGAAATGCAGCCCACAGGAGAACACGAAGATATCACAGCATACCTTGTTCAAGAATTTACACTGCTCTACACCCTACTGCAACTTCCATACCGCATTCCCTCGAAAGCCCTAGTTAAGCCACCAGCTAAAGATACAGGATATATCCCTGATGTTTTGCTATTAAACCGTCAGGCTTTAGCATCTGAACCCCTATGGTTGAAGTCAGCAACAATCACTCAAGGAACATCTATCCCGCTACTTGTTGAAGTTGTCAGTACCAACTGGCGCGACGATTATCTCAAAAAGTTGGCAGATTACGAAATGATGGGCATCCTCGAATATTGGATTGCGGATTATGCTGCATTGGGCGGAATACGTCATATTGGCGACCCCAAAGCACCCACCATCTCGGTTTGCCAGCTTGTGGACGGAGAGTATAGAATTACACAGTTCAGAGGGAGCGATCGCATTATTTCACCTACATTTCCCAATATGGAGCTGAACGTTGAGCAAATTTTCCGAGGCGGAGCCTAGTGTTAGGGAAAAGAACAGGCAAGATGCCTGTTCCACAAAAATTTTTTGTTATTGTGGCACGGGCATCTTGCCCGTTCAAGATTTTTTGGAAAACTCACCACTAAAAAATTATAAATTTATGAAAAATTGTATTAAAATAAGAAATAGGATTTATAATTCGACGATCAATTATACCTGCTTAAAAAAGCCGATCGCCAATGGCTGACAATTCCCTTCAAGAAAATCGCTTATCCCTTGCCCGCGCCAGTTTGCGCGAAGCCCTGGCGCGCTACTCCCACCTGCGCCAAGGGAAAAAAAACTCGAATAATACAGAATTAGAAGCGGCGCTGCAATATCAGCTAGATATCTTAACTTCCACCTCAGAAAAACTAGACTACAACATCATCCGCATTGCTACTTTCGGCTTAGTCAGCCGTGGCAAGTCAGCCGTATTAAACGCGCTTTTAGGTCACAAAATTCTGCAAACAGGCCCCCTCAACGGCGTGACTCAGTGGCCACGTTCCGTGCGGTGGAGTGTGCCTTTATCCTTCCTTGACAGCGAGGAATCCCCCCAACCCCCCCTTGCCAAGGGGGGGAAAGGAGGCGTGCAAGTTGAATTAATCGATACTCCCGGACTTGATGAAGTTGGCGGCGAAGTGCGCGGCGAAATGGCGAAACAAGTAACTCGCCAAGCTGACTTAATTCTGTTTGTCGTAGCAGGCGATATCACCCGAACTGAATATCAAGCACTTTGCGAATTGCAAACAGCTCAAAAACCGGTGATTTTAGTTTTTAATAAAATTGACCTTTATCCAGAATTAGACAGAAAAGCTATTTACCAAAGTTTGCAAGCGCTGGGAAATTCTGAAGAGTTAGCAGCCGCTGCGGTAACAGAGGAAACAGATAGCGAAAATTTGTCCGATCGCCCAAACAACCCATCTGATAAATCTACTGCAAAATCACCGCCTAAAACTTCCAAATCTTTAGAAATAGTCATGGTAGCCGCCGAACCAGCACCGGTGCAAGTGCGGGTGGAATGGTCTGACGGAAAAGTAACTAACGAATGGGAGTCGCCGCCCGCGCAGATAGACGAACTAAAAAATAAAATTCTCACAATTCTTAACAGAGAAGGTCGATCGCTTCTGGCTCTAAATGCGTTAGTTGAAGCTAGAGATGCCGAAGCAAACATTGCCCGTCACGTTCTCAAATTACGACAAACAGAAGCCGAAGATTTAATCTGGCAATTTGCAAAATATAAAGCTTTGGCTGTCGGTTTAAATCCAGTGGCATTCTTGGATGTAATGGGAGCAACTGTCGCAGATTTAGCCTTAATTCGCTCATTATCCAGACTTTACGGCTTACCCATGACTGGTTACGAAGCCGGGAAACTTTGGCAGACTATTTTCTCTAGTGCTGGCGGCGTACTTTTGGGAGAATTAGGTAGCAGTTTCCTCTTGGGATTTGGCAAAACTGCGGCCGCAGCGGCCCCGCACATCGGCTTTTCTACTTTTGCCGGAGTCGCTGTCACTCAAGCTAGTTTAGCAGCTTACGGAACCTACGCTGTCGGTCGCGCCGCCCAAGTTTACTTAGAAAAAGGCTGCACCTGGGGCCCCCTGGGACAAGATACGGTAATTCAAGAAATTCTCGCTACCATCGAGCGTAATACAATTATCGATCGCTTGCAGCAAGAGTTTAAAATATGACACAAACAACAGCCATTACTGAAATCATTCAAACTTTAGCAGATGTTGAATCTCGATTCAATATTACGCGAACTGAATCCGAGGGATTTTTCCCCGAATGGTATGCAGATTTACCCGAAATTACAGAAATCGATAAAGCCGCTCTCAATTTAATTCGGCGGCGATATCTTTATCATTTAAATGATGGAAGCCTTACAGAAGGAACCGTTACTCTAATCATGGGTTCGCATCTATTGTAACGAGCGGGTTTTTACGATCCACCTTTTAAAATGATGGCTGAAAAATCTGTACAAATTGTTTTAGATGACGAGGATGATGAAGTAGAAACTCTCAAGAGACGGATTGATGTTTTAGTGATGCAAAATCAGTTTTGGGTGACACTCTTAGAGTCGAAGCGCACCACCATTTCCGTAATGTCTGCACTTCCCCAAACACTAGCATACATGACCGCCAATCCCCGCAAGGATAGACCGAGTTTTGCTGCGATGACAAATGGCAGTGAAATTGTATTCGTCAAGCTAGACTTTCAGAATCCGCCTCAATATGACTTATCAAGAATATTTTCACCTGTTCCTCTAATGAACGAACTTTATACCCCACATTCCGCAGGTCTTTAAATAGAATTGATGGTTATAAAATTTAAAAATTCAAGCCTGAAGAGATTACTGGG
>NZ_JAUBTR010000013.1:108359-120513 GCF_036705045.1 Microcoleus sp. BR0-C5 | reverse complement strand
CGCTAATTTAGGATGATTGCATTTACGTCATACAGCCGGCGTTACACAAAGGCTTTAATTGTTTTTGGAGATGTCTACTTGTCGTTGTTTTTTTTTGGACGCTCAACTGGGCTTTCGGTCACATCGACCACAACTACTTCTAAAACTGAGTCCGGTTGCAGCAGTGCTTTCTTTCCGGGTAAGCTAAACCGACCTGAACGAATTAATGTGTCCTCTACATATCTGACGCTCCTGAACGCAGTGGATTCATTGATGTTCCAACTTTGAGCAATGTGAAAGTAGGTACGGTACTCTCGCCAATATTGTAATGCCAGCAGTACCTGGTCTTCTAAGCTCAGTTTAGGGGGGCGACCTGGTTTGCGTTTCTTGCGTTTCTGTTGTTGTAGAACTGACACCATTTCATCAAAAGTTGTAGGCCCAACGCCACAGAATCGCTTGAAGGCTTCTGGCTTTAAACTTTGCACTTGTTCGTAAGTCATCAGTTTTTCCTCTCTATCACCTTACTATTGCCCTTATTGGGGACTTTTGCAAGAGGTCTTGTAAGTGTTGCTGAGAAAGTTAGAGATTGGCTGTTGTCTGAGCTCTCCCTTAAACCGAGCACGGTACGCGAACGCATTGTAATGATGAACGCTTGCTAGGAATGGGCACAGAAAAAGAAGCTGGTTCTCGAAAATCCTTGGGCGGAAGTTAAGGTTTTAGTTCCGCCAAAACAGCGCCCAGATCCTTTTACTTTGAAGGAAATTGGTTCGAGCGTCCAGAAATTTCGTTCTGACCCATATTTGAAACACTACGCTGACTATGTAGAATTCAAGTTCGGCGCATTACTCACAAGTTAAGCTAAAAGCTCTATTGTCAATGAGTAATCTTACTTATTTTTTGCCTCTTGACCCAATTAAAATATGACTCCATTTGTTCCTTTATTATTTAAAAAAAATTGTTCGGGACTTCTTTTAGTTCCAGGGAAAGGAGAAATAATTAGCCTGACATGAGGTTCTCGCCGTCGCTTAACAATCCCTAAATCTTGATTTTTATCGGCGGCAAAATACTTAACTTTCGTTAGAAGCTAATCCTTTTTGATAGGCAACCGAAAAATGATAGATCCCCCGATAAATCATTTCTAATGAAACCCGTTCAATTGGTACTCCTAATTCATCGGCAACCGCATCTCCTAAATCTACTAAAACCGCATAAAATAGCCAAGTAGCCCAGATTTGGAGCTTGATTACGTTTAATTAACCAGTCCATAAATAGCTGAAATTTAATAATCTTTTTACTGTCCAAAATGCGTCTTCAATTCACCAGCGTCTTTGATATAAATCTGCTACTACATAAGGGGGCAATATTTCAGGTTCTCGGACACTTGTCAGATAAGAACGCCTGGAAGTCTTAGAGCGAATCTGTACTAATCTTATAGTCAAAGCTGGTGTCTGTTTTGTGCCTGCACCTATTTTAATTATCTGGTCTTTGACATCATAAGTATTGGTTAATACCCGCTCGATTTGATAAGATGCACCTTTCTTGATTCGAGTGATAAATCCAATTTCTTGAGAAATGAGTTTTGACCAAAAAGCGAAATGATAGAAGCCTAATTCCAATAATAGTAAGGTTTTAGGCTTAACTGTTTTTAGTAAACCTTCCTCCCAATTAGTATCTGCTTGTTTCGGATTTTCCCCAAACCAAATTTCTTCGGGAAGATGAGTTACTAGGTCTATAATTACTCCCATTTTTCCGGCTAATTGACCAATTGGCAGATCTGATAAACTTTTAAACTTTCTAGTTTACGAAATAAGGCTTCTAATGTTGAGCCGTCAGCTATCCAGATATTCTCAAAGTTTTTTAAGGCAAATTGTACGCTATCTGGTAAGGGTCTCGATTTTCTCATCAACCATTTTCGTCGAAGATGAGGTAGTAATTCTTTAAATACTTTTTCAAATAAAATTGCGGGAAAAGTTAAAAATCTGAGTGATAATGCTTGTTGGCTAATTTCTTGTGGCTGACACCCTAAAAATCCTTCTCTATTTAATAATCTGGTTAACTCTGTTACTCCTGCTACGGATCGCCATAATAAACTTAATATTGCTGCCATCATTAATGGTAGTGTTAGAATTCTATCTCTTAAATTTAGTTGCCGATAAAAAGTTTTTTGGGCAGCCATTGCCGGAATTAATAAATCTTCCAGGTGATTCGCGATCACTTCATTTTCTACTTGGGGACGTTTTTTTTCTTTGCATGATCTCGGTTGATTCGTTTTTTGCGAATCATAACTGGTTCAATTATGGCTCAACTGCTTGCCCCGTAAAGGTTTAATCCTATTTTACCTTTTTTTGTCTACCCCTTGACAATTTGCACTTTTTCTTAACTTGTCACAAATGGACAGGAGGAGCAATTATTCCCATTGATGGTAAGACAATTAGAGGTTCTTATGACCGTAATCAAGGGAAATCGGCACTTCATGTTATTAATGCTTGGTCTGCTGAACAACGTGTAGTTTTGGCATCGATGAAAGTGGATGATAAATCCAATGAGATTACGGCGATTCCGGCCTTATTAGAGTTGCTAGACATTACTGATTGTATCATTACTATTGATGCGATGGGGACTAAAACTGAGATTGCTCAAAAGATTATTGACAAGAAAGGGAATTATGTTCTCTCACTTAAAGCTAATCATCCAACTTTATATGCTCAGGTTAGAGAATGGTTTCAACAAGCACTCGGCGCATCATTTTTCTGGGCTTGATGTTAGTTATGACGAACGGATTGAATCCGGTCATCATCCTAGAGAAATCCGTCAAGTTTGGTCGGTGCCAATTACAGTCATCAGTGAGCTTTACCAACCCAGATTAGGGGCGGGAATTAAAAGTGTGGTCATGGTGGTTCGAGTCCGTCATCTTTGGAATAAAACTACTGGGGAAGTGCAATTTTATCTAACTTCTTTAGATAGTGATGCTCAACTTTTAGGTCGAGCTATCCGAAAACATTGGGGGATTGAAAATGAGGCTCATTGGACTTTAGATTGTACCTTTGCTGAAGATGCTTGCCGGATTCGCTCTTTCCACAGTCCCCATAATTTAGCTGTCCTGCGACGTATTGCGCTGAATGCCCTCAATCGTGAACCGACTTAAAAACGTAGTCTTCGACAAAAAATGAAAAGGGCAGCTATGGATAATAATTATCTGATTCAAATTATCCGTTCTTGTTTGGCTGACAATATATTAGATTCTTCTGAGTCCTTTTGTCAAGCGTGATTGAGATGCTCTTACCCTGGGATGCTGTGGGCGGGATTCCGCATTATGAGTTGACGCGGGAAGATGGGGTGAAGTCGG
The DNA here is from genome assembly GCF_036705045.1 of Microcoleus sp. BR0-C5. Classification (NCBI taxonomy): domain Bacteria; kingdom Bacillati; phylum Cyanobacteriota; class Cyanophyceae; order Oscillatoriales; family Microcoleaceae; genus Microcoleus; species Microcoleus sp. BR0-C5. The sequence continues at coordinate 117,188 of NZ_JAUBTR010000013.1, read as the reverse complement.
TTGAGCGAATTTTTGAACTTGCGGAAAAATACAATAGATTAATAGATATTCACTGCGATGAAATCGATGATGAACAGTCGAGATTTTTGGAGGTGGTAGCAGCTTGTGCGATTAGAAGCGGGGCGGGTTCGCGGGTGACAGCTAGCCACACGACTGCCTTCGGTTCTTACAACAATGCTTATGCTTTTAAGCTGATGGGAAGTTTGGTAAAATCGGGAATTAATTTTATTGCCAATCCTTTAATTAATATCACCCTGCAAGGCCGCGCTGATACTTATCCCAAACGCCGTGGGGTAACGCGAGTTAAGGAGTTGTGGCAGCAGGGATTGAATGTGAGTTTTGGTCACGACTGCGTGCAAGATCCTTGGTATAGTTTAGGTACGGGAAATATGTTGGATGTCGCTCATATGGCGGTTCATGTTTGTCAGATGACGGGAATGGCTGAGATTGAAGCTTGTTTTAATATGGTGACTGTCAACGGTGCTAAAACTCTCAATCTGGGTGATGATAATTATGGGATAGAGGCAGGGAAACCTGCAAATTTGATTGTGTTGGATGCTGAGGATTGTTATGATGCAATTAGAAGGCGCGCTGCGGTTCGGTTTGTGATTTCGCGCGGTAAGTTGCTGGCGGAAACTGCACCTGCTAAGATTAGTTTTTATGGTATTTGACAAACAATATTTGAAGCTGTTAAATTGTGAATCAAGGTGCTATTCCCGATGAGAGTCCGAGAAATTTGCAGGAGCAACTTCTGTTGCAAGATGCTAAGGCTGGTAATTGTAGAGCAATTCAGGGCGGGCCTGACGATATACTAGGGGATGTTTCCAGACTGGTTGCTCTCTATGGAGGTAATCCCGAAGACTGGTACAAAATAACTAGCATTCAGGCTTTTGTAATTAATGGAGCTTCCGTACAAGTGCACTGGTTTGAAAATGCAAAATTTTTCCAACAAGTTGAATTAAAGTTTAAACGACAATATCCTAAAATAGCACCTAAGAATTTATAGGTAGATAAGTTATGATTGTTCGCTGTATTGCTAATACTGGGGCAGTTCTCCCGGAAAATTATATCGATCCGGCAAGAGGTTATACTAAAAAGGTTGAATTGCCGTTGACAGTTGGCAAGGAATATGTTGTTTATGCAATACGATCGGGGCAGGGAAGAGTTTGGTACTATATTTGTGATGATAATTACAGCTATTATCCCATACAGACTCCGGCACCGCTGTTTGAAGTAGTTGATAACCGAGTTTCTAAGTATTGGCAGTTTATGCTTGACGCGAATGGGGTTTTAAGGTTTGCTTTTGAGCAGTGGTTTACTGACCCTTGTTTTTATGATAAGCTGACGGATCAGGAAGAGGCGGAGGTTGAGATTTTTGAGAAGGTTAAGGAATTAATGGATGCTGAAGATTTTACTTTGCCTCCGCTGGATGTTGCTGTTGAGAAGTTGCGGGAAACTGTCAGTGTTTGAGTGGGAAAAGTGCGATTCTCGCAAATTGTTTCTTGACCATCTTGACTCACATACCTTCAAATGGTATCAAATAGGAAGCAGCAGAATTTTGTAAAAAAAAATGAACGAAAAAAATGAAATCAATAGAAGCTATGAGATACTAGATGGGGATGATGATGTTTTGTTATTGGGGAAAGCTACTTTTACGGTGGGGAGGTTTAAAGAGCTAGTCGCTAGGAAGTTTGATTATATACTATTTTCTATCGAGGCAGCAGAAAAGGAATCTCGCAAGAAATCGATATATTATTGGATGCAATCTCTGTCGATTAACGAAGAAACAACTATTCAGACAGGGGAGATAAACTGGAGTTCCCCTCAAGAAGGAATCGATTGTCAAATTCTCAAAATTGGTGCCAAAGGTTGGCAAAAAGGAAAGCTTAAAATAGAAGTTAATAGAAGTTTCCAGTCGGGGGAACCGCAGACATCTATAAAGTTTTGTCCTGATGAACCACTAGAGCAAAAATCACCTCTAGATGATATCAGACAATCAGAGGAATACAAAAAACTGAGCAATAACAACTGACAGCCCGATCGCTATTACAATACAATAATCATCGCACTTATATCTGAACCTTAGATTTTCAACCGCAGATGAGGGCGGATGTACGCGGATGAACGCTGATGTTTTTTGGGGAGGGACTCATGGTAAATGTAGAAGAATATGTCGATCGCACTTCCGAACTGATAAACTTACCGTTAGATCCAGAACATCGGCCCGGTGTTGTGGTAAACTTCGAGAGGATAGCTGCGATCGCCCGACTGGTTACTGAATTCCCTTTACCTCAAGAAGTAGAAGTCGCGCCGGTGTTTGAACCTTAGATTTTTTACCGCAGATGAGGGCAGATGAACGCAGATGAACGCAGATGTTTTTTAGAGAAGGCTGATGCGGTTGCTACGGCAGCGGCTGTTAAATGTGGTAAGGTTACGGCTACAGAGGCGGTAAGTGCTGCTTTGGAACGGATTGCTGTTAAGGATAAAGCTTTTAATTGCTTTACTGCGATCACTGCATCAAGCGCACTCGCAGCAGCCGAAAATATAGATAATTCGATCGCAAATAACCAAAACCCAGGCCCTTTAGCAGGCGTTCCCTTCGCAGTCAAAAACCTGTTCGACATCGGCGGAATTACTACTCTAGCAGGGTCAAAAATCAACGCTGACAATCCTCCGGCTACCCAGGACGCGGCTGTGGTCGCCCGACTCAAACAAGCCGGGGCTGTGCTCGTGGGTACTCTCAACATGGATGAGTACGCCTACGGTTTCGTGACGGAAAACAGCCACTACGGCCCGACTCGCAATCCCCGCGATACTGCGCGCATCGCTGGCGGTTCCAGCGGCGGTTCCGCAGCAGCAGTCGCCGCCGGCTTTGTACCCGTCACTCTCGGTTCTGATACTAATGGTTCCATCCGCGTACCTGCTGCTTTGTGCGGTGTCTTTGGGTTTAAGCCTACTTACGGCCGTTTGTCCAGGGCTGGCGCTTATTTATTTTCGAGTAGTTTGGATTGTGTGGGGCCGTTTGGTCGATCGATCAGAGATATGGCGCTGCTGTATGATATCCTGCAAGGCCCTGATTCTCGTGACCCAGTTTGCACTCAACGCCCCCCAGAACTTTGTTCGTCGCAGTTAAATCAAGGCATCGAAGGATTGCGAATTGCTGTTGCTGACGGGTATTTCGCCACAGGGGCCGAACCGGAAGCAATGGAGGCTGTAGAAATAGTTGCTAAAGCCTTGACAAATGTCTTGGATAGTGGTAATGGCACAGAAAAAACAACAAACCCCCCAAAAATAGGGGGGCTTGCAACTGTCACCATACCGGAATCCGATCGCGCCAGGGCTGCGGCATTTATCATTACCGCTTGCGAGGGGGGAAACTTGCATTTGGACAATTTGCGATCGCGCCCTCAAGACTTCGATCCGGCGACGCGCGATCGCTTTTTAGCGGGAACCCTGATTCCTGCGACTTGGTATTTGCAAGCGCAGAGATTCAGACAGTGGTACCGCGATCGAATTCGCGAAATATTCCTACACACAGACATCATCCTCGCACCCGCAACCCCGATAGCTGCCCCTGAAATTGGCGTCGAGAAAATGGTAATAGCCGGACAAGAAATCTTAGTACGTCCCAATTTGGGACTATTCACCCAACCCCTATCATTTATTGGCTTGCCCGTTCTTTGCGTACCCGTACAGCGGCCCGGCGCTTTGCCCTTGGGGGTACAAATTATTGGTGCTCCCTACAGCGAAGCGGTGATTCTCCGAGTCGCTGCGGTACTAGAATCGCAAGGCATTATATCTGCCGAATCAATTTAGTGCTAATAATTCTAGGGTTTGTTATTGCGGTGAAAGCGTCTCTTAGTCCTTCTGGCAATAGCTTTGCGCTTCTGCTTTTCCAACGGGGTTTCAAAGTGGCGGTGCTTTCTCATGTCGGGGAAAATTCCCGCTTTGGAAACTTGTCGCTTAAACCGTCGTAGGGCTGACTCAATCCCTTCATTTTCGCCTATTACAACTTGGGTCATTATTTCTCCTTAGTGTTTGTCAGATCAAGTTTTATCATATCAAGGTTTTTGACCGCGCGACCTGTTGAAGGTCGGGCGATCGACCAAAACCCCAAAATTATAGCAAATCCGCTGCCATCACCGCTCTTGATTCTTTAGTCTGCACAGGCCGACTTTGTATGTCAAGGCGCGAATTATATTCGCGCGGTTGCATCGGTTTGGGCTATCAACTGATTTTCCTGCCGCAGGTAAGCTTGAATAAACTGGTCTAATTCACCGTTCATCACATCTGCGATGGCGGTTGTTTCCACCCCAGTCCGCAAATCCTTGACCATTTGGTACGGGTGAAAAACATAATTGCGAATTTGGTTGCCCCAAGCCGCCTCCACCATGTCGCCGCGAATCTCGGCAATTTCCGAAGCCCGCTGTTCTTTCGCAATCACCAACAGTCTAGCTTTGAGTAATGCCAAAGCTTTTTCCTTATTTTGCAACTGACTGCGTTCTTCAGTGCAACGGACAGCCAAACCGGTAGGAATGTGAACGATGCGGACTGCGGTTTCTACCTTGTTAACGTTTTGCCCGCCCTTACCGCCTGCGCGGGAAGTCGTGATTTCCAAATCTTTTTCTGGGATGTCCAATTTGACGGATCGATCGAGAACTGGCATCACTTCAACGCCTGCAAAACTGGTTTGACGCTTGTCGTTAGCATTAAAAGGCGAAATTCTGACCAAACGGTGAGTGCCTTTTTCCGATCGCATATAACCGTAAGCGTAGCGGCCGACAATTTCCAAAGAAGCCGATTTAACACCTGCTTCCTCTCCCTCGGAAATTTCCATTAAATGTACTTTGTAACCTTGACTTTCCCCCCAGCGGGTGTACATCCGCAGCAGCATTTCCGCCCAATCTTGAGCATCTGTGCCGCCTGCCCCGGCGTTAATCGTCAAAACGGCGCCGCCTTCATCGTAAGGCCCAGACAGTAATTGTTGCAGTTCCCACTGGTCGAGTTCGCGGGTTAACTGAGAAAGACTCGATGAGGCTTCTTGGAACAGGGACTCGTCGGCTTCTAACTCCAGCAGTTCTAAAATAGCTTTAGCATCTTCCAAGCTCGTTTGCCAGCCGCGGTATTGGTCTAAATGAGATTTGAAATCATTAAGTTCTTGGAGGGTTTCTTGAGCTCGATCTTGGTCGTCCCAAAATGCTGGTTGGGCGCAGATTTGCTCTAAATCTTGAATTTTGGCTGTGAGTGCGGGGATGTCAAAGATAGTCCTGGGTTGTACCCAGTCGATCGGACAAAGTTTCGATATTGTGTTTGATGTCTAGAACTTCCACTGTGAGTTCTCCTAGTTGTGGGTGGTAATATTGATTTTAGCTGAAATTTCGACATTTCAAAAATTAATCCATGTATCCGTGTCCAAATCCGTGTCGTGCCTTCCTTCTTATATAGCACTCCTAAATGCTTTATGAATTTCTTACTCCCTCCCCTTAGTAAGGGGAGGGTTGGGGTGGGGTAAAAAAATTACCACTCATTTAGGATTTCTATATATACTGCGAACCTGTTGAATTGAAAGTTTTACCGCATTCGTGAGCGCATACGTCCAACCTTTTAGAACAGGAAAAACTTTTTGTCAGGTCTTCGCGAAACCAATCTCTGGCGATCGCATCTTTCACGGATTGAGTTCTGAGAGAATTAAAGCCATTTCCATACTTTTCAATTAACGCCAGCATTTGCGGTCTGTAAGTATGGTTATACACCGCGTATTTAGTATGGCTTACCCAACAGCAAGGCCAGAGTTCCGCTTCAAAACTGATAAAAATATCTTTGCTGGCTTGAGTTTGGCAGCTAATTTCTACATTTCGGTAGTAATTGTTTAGGCTACCAAATGTTTCTACAGCCTGAATAAATTGGTCTCCCTGGGGATTTTTATATTGTTCCAAAGATGGGGGTTGAAGTTCTTCGCTGGCTGACTTTGATGGAACAAAACGAGTTGGTTCTGGTGCTTGAGAGGTTTCGATAGCTATAGCTTGATACCAAGCATAATTTGCTTTTTCTGGTTGCCCCAACTGCGTCAACACTTTAGCTAAATTGCGATAAGCTCCTGCAAAATTGGGTTTAAGCTCGATCGCCTTTTGGTAATAAGCACTAGCTGGCTGCCACTGTTGCTGTTGAGCATAAAGACTGCCGACATTAGCATAAACTTCTGGAAAATTAGGCTGAATTTTGAGGGCTTTTGCGTAACAGTCTGCTGCTGCTTGCATCTTCCCCAAACCTTGAACAGCATTGCCTAAAGTTTTCCAGGCTGCTGCAAAATTAGGTTGAATTTTTAGGGCTTGTTGGCTGGCTGCGATCGCCTCTGATAGCTTTCCTTGTTTCAAACATTCCTCAGCTTGTCGGTGGAACCCAAGCGCGGCCTGTTCTTGATGCTGAGGGGCTGATACGTTAGCTGTTGCTGGTTGGTTTGGGCGATCGATCTTAGCCTCTACCTGAGAGTTTTCTGGCTTCTGAGGCTGTTGATTTGCGGACTCTTTCTCATAAATCTCTTTCGCCACAAAACGAGAAGTAGCTTTCGGTACAAACTCGACAAATCCTAGTTGTTGGGCTAAATCCCGTGCGGCTTCTACTTGGTGTTGGTTGTGTTCAAATATCAAGTAATGCCATACAGCTTTTCCGCCAGCTTGGATGAAAGCCTTAACCGACTGCATTATCCTGTCCCAGTTGGTATTTTGGCGGTAGATGCTGTTAGTATCGGCCAACCCGTCGATACTAAAAATTACGCGATCGTGTTCTCCTGTCATCGCGTTTGCCAGCCTGTGCCACCAGTCTGGATTGCGTCCGCTACCGTTGGTGTACAGGCAGATGTGAGGAACTCCCATGCGGTGCAAATACTCGATCGCGGGAATTGTGGTATTGCTAGTCATAGCATCGCCGTAGTTGCCGCACATATACACCAAATCCAACTGAGAGCAAAACTCTTGTGGGAAAATTCTCTCAATATCCTCCATCTTTAATTCTGCCCCCGGCAAAATCGGGTTGCCGGTGCGGGGACACTGCGGACAAGCTGCATTGCACCTGGAGGTAATTTCTACGCTGACTCTCCTGATATCTTCATATTTTAAGTACATGAGTTTTCCCCAATTAATTTGTGATTAATATTGAAATCGCGATCGACAGAATTAGATAACAAGAGTTTTGATTGAGTGATTAAAAAGTAAAATTATACCTCATGCCTGCACCGGACATGATATAAGTTTTGTTTATGACGCACAGAGGACGCGATGAGGACTATCTTGGTGGTAAATCTTAATCAAAAACCGCGGCCAGATCGACATCGGGCCGCGGTTTTTTTAAGCTAAAGTTTCAATTAATCCCGGCCGTTGAGAGCAATCAGCAAGCGCAGAATGAAAATGAACAAGTTGATGTAGGTCAAGTACATCGACAGAGCAGCGGGCAAATACTGGTCGTCGCGGTAGCTGCGGGGTAATATGTAAAAATCGACGATCGCAGCGCCGGCAAATATAAACACGCCGATGCCAGAAATGCCAATTTCCAACCAGGTTGGGGTGTAGACGCCAAATAGAGAGAGCAGAAACTGACCGCCAACGACGACCAATAAAGCAATCACACCTAAACTGATAGTTTTGGTGAGGGCCATGCCGTCTTGTTCAGAAAGGTTGGAGCCAATTTGGCGGGCGGCGATAAAGGTAATGCCGCAGCCGAGGGCTGCAAAACCAATACCGGCGATGCCGACGCCTTCGCTTCTGAGGGCTATAGACACCAACCCGCTGAGGGTGTAGCCTGTAAGCAAGCTGTAGGTTGCCAGCAGAGGCAAAGCGGTATTTTTGTTACCTTGTTCGGCTACGCCGCGGGCGACAAAGAACAGAATTAATTGTAGGACGATCGCGGCGATGAAGGTGGGAAAGAAGATTCCGGGATAGTTACGAATCACTCCGAGGCCGCCGTAGGTGCCGACAGCAGTTAAGACAAGTCCCCCGCCCACGAAGGGGAGAGCGTTGGAGATGACGTTGGGGCCTACCAGCGCGTGGTTTTTGGCCTCGCGCACGGCTTCGCGGAAATTGCTAGTGTTACTCACGAGGATTTACCTAATTTTGGCTGAGAATTGCTATCTATAGCCATCCTAAATCATTTGTGAATTTCTTACCCCCTCCCCTTGATAAGGGGAGGGTTGGGGTGGGGTCAATCGATTTTCGATTTTCGATTTTCGATTTTAGAGGCGACCCCACGGATAAATGCTCTTTCTTGAGGATTTTCGATTTGAGATTTGGGATTGATTCCACGGATAAATCACGTGGCGGGTACCACCTTTGAAATTCCTGGTCAATAATTTACGACTCCTGCAAGGATTGCTATATCATTTTGACAGCTTTACAGTTTGTTTGCAAAACCTCAAAGAGTTTAAAGATTTGATAAAGAACGGGGGTGAAATCTGTCCAAAGCAGGGATCGATTGTTTATAATCGACTGCGTACAGGTATGTGCCGTGTCGCTGTCTCGCACCGTTGCGCGTCGCGGCAAAGCTATAATTGAGGTTAAAGGGCAGGCGCTATCTGTGGCCAGGGGCCAGCTTAAAGTCTATCAAATCGCAGATAGCGGATGTAAATCAATTTTGGATTGGGGATTTACGATTGGGGATTAAGGAGTATATGCTAGAGACAGGGGCCACAGTTGATTTTAGGTTTTTGATTTGCGACTTAGTTGAAACTAGGGGCCAGAAACTTCTAAAATCTAAAATATAAAATCTAAAATCTAAAATCTAAAATCTAAAATCTAAAATCTAAAATCTAAAATCGGTTCCGTTAATTGCTAAGGTAGC
>NZ_JAUBTR010000013.1:34355-108259 GCF_036705045.1 Microcoleus sp. BR0-C5 | reverse complement strand
TCAGAAGGTAGCTCAGAAGGTAGCTCAGAAGGTAGCTCAGAAGGTAGCTCAGAAGGTAGCTCAGAAGGTAGCTCAGAAGGTAGCTCAGACAGAGGATGCCGGGAAAATTAATGAATAAATCGAGTTCTATCGACAAACTGCTAAATAGGTAATGTCCCATGCCCACATTTTTTGAGCGCAAATTATTGCCATCTACAGCCGGAATTTTATTGGCTGTCGCCGTTATTTCCGGCGGTCAAGCGGCCGTTGCAGCTAATTTCCGAGCCGTTTATACCGCTACTTCAGGGCAGGGTTCAGAAAATTTGCTGCTGGCTAAGAATACCGAGCAATTCACCCACGGAAATTCTGGAACCCCGACCCGGGGGCCGGGAAAGCCGGAGCCTCTCCCGGCAAGAATTCCTGAGCCTTCGGCGGTGGTAGGGTTGGGTTTAGTTGCGGGTTCGCTGGCGCTGACTCGCCGGAAAGTGAGAGTTAAAAATTAGACTTTTTGCTCAAAGTCTAATTTTTGGATTTTTAACCGCAGATACACGCGGATAATCGCAGATAAATCGGGATATCAGGATTTTAGCCGATCGCGTCGCGCAGAGCATTTTTAGTCATAGCTGCGATCGACTGTTCGGTAGCTTTCGGCAAGTGATAGTATTTCCCTCCAGAAGTCTTGGCCAATTCCTTCGCAAAGCCAGTCGAAATAAACTTGCTCTCGGTATCAATCACCAGCAACTGCATTCCTAACCCGCGAATTTTCGCAGCAATTTCTAACAATTCCTTTTTAATATCAGGCTTTTCTCCATCTACAATCGGTTCGCCCAAAGAACGAGCCAAAGGAATATTACCGCGTCCGTCGGTAATGGCGACAATCGCAACTTGACCGATATCTCCAGACTGCCGCGCGTTGACTCCCACCCGCACTGCTTGAGTCAAACCGTGGGCCAGGGGGGAACCGCCACCGCAGGGCAAACGTTCCAAACGCTTGCGGGCCAAGGCTATGGAGCGAGTCGGCGGTAGCAGCACTTCTGCTTGTTCTCCGCGAAAGGGAATGAGAGCAACTTGGTCGCGGCTTTGATAAGCTTCTGTGAGTAGCTGCATGACTGCACCTTTGGCTGACTGCATTCGGTTGAGGGCCATCGAACCGGAGGCATCGACGACAAAGACGACTAAAGCTCCAGCTTTTCTGGCCAAGCGCTTCGCCCGAATGTCTCCCTGTTCCACAAATACACGGCGCTGAACCCCCCCTTGCCCCCCCTTGCTAAGGGGAGGTTGACTTGCCCCTTGCCCCCCCTTGCTAAGGGGAGGTTGACTTGCCTGTTGCCCCCCCTTAGCAAGGGGGGGTTGGGGGGGGTTAGAATTCCTGTCGCGACGGGCTTTTTGGTAGGGTGCGGCGGCTCTGAGGGTGGCGTCAACGGCGATGCGGCGGACGGGGCCTTTGGGTAATACTGGCTTGACGTAACGGCCTCTATCTTCGGAGAAAATGGTGCTTCTACTGCCAGATTTGCCTTGGCGGTTGGCGGCTTGGGCGAAGAAAAGCACGCTGGGGTCGAGAATTACTCCTTCGGGGTCGAAGAGAAATTCTTCGGGAATGGTATCTTTTTCTGGTTCTTCTTCAGGTTCCGGGTTGTCTTCATCGTCTTGGTCTTCTTCGTCTTCTTGCTCGTTTTCTGGTTCGTCTTGTTCTTGTTCTGACTGCTTTTGAGGAGGCGGTGGGGGGGGAGGAGGAGGAGAGTTTTCGTCGGGGGGAGTTTGGATGATGGTGGCGCGGGGTACGATGACTAATTCTACGGCGCGGCGCAGGTCTTCGGCGTTAACTTCTGTGCGTCCTTCGATGGCGGCGGCGGCTTTGGCGACGCGGACTGCGAATATTTCGGCGCGGTGTCCTTGAACGCCGCCCCGGATGGCTTCTTCTACTAGGTAGGCAATTTGTTCGCGTTTAATGCTGACATCTTTGAGCCATTCTCTGGCTAGGATGATTTGGGTTTTGAGGTTGTCGGTGTCTTCGCTGTATTGATTTAGAAATTCTTGGGGGGATCGGGAGTAGGATAAAGCTTGTTCTACTGCATAGACTCTTTCTTCTATTTCGAGTGCTGCGTCGGCTGAAAGTACGATCGCGATGCGATCGAGCAAATGTTCTCTCAGCGGCCCTTCTTCGGGGTTGTAGGTGGCGATAAATAGAGGTTTGCAGGGGTGTTGGAAGCTAATGCCTTCGCGCTCTATTTGGTTGCGTCCTTCGGTTAATACTGTTAGCAATTGGTTGGAAATGTTGTCGTCGAGGAGGTTAATTTCGTCTACATAAAGTACGCCTCGATTTGCTTGGGCTAAGAGTCCGGGTTGAAATACGGTTTGGCCGAATTTTACTGATTGTTCGACATCGACGGAACCTAAGAGTCTGTCTTCGGTGACACCCAAAGGAATTTGAATGAATGGTGTGGGAATTATTTCTGTATTTGGGGAATTAGTATCGGTGGTGTGGGCATTTTGCCCGCCATTTTCTGGTAACAAGCCTGATGCCTGTTCTGCAATAATTTCATTAGGTTCGGCGTTGCAAAAAGAATCTTTAACAATTTCAATGGGTGGCAGTAAGGAGTGCAAGGCGCGGGCCATTACTGATTTTGCTGTGCCGCGGCGGCCTGCGATCGCAACTCCTCCCAATCCGGGATCGACTGCTGCTAACAGCAGGGCTAATTTGATGGCTTCTTGCCCGACTACGGCGGTGAGGGGAAAGGCTGTGGTGGAAGGGCTAAGGTTGGCTGCAGGCATAGGATTTTCGGATGTAAAAATTTGAACTTAATGTTTAACTTACTTCTTGGAGTATTTTAACTTCTTGGGGCAGAATCACGGTAAAAGTTGAGCCGACTCCTATTTCTGATACTAACTCGATTTTGCCTTGCAGCAGGGAGACGAGTCGCGATACTATTGCTAATCCCAGGCCAGTGCCTTCGGCGGGAAAGAGCTGTTTGCCTGCTTCTCCTGCTTGAAAGAAGGGGTCAAAGATGCGGTTTGTATCTTCAGGGGCGATGCCAACGCCGGTATCTCTAATTGCGATCGCCCAATTTGCTTGTCCAGCAGGGTAGCAACTTAATTCAATGCTACCAGATTCTGTATAGCGAATGGCATTGCTCAGCAGGTTGATCAGAATTTGTTGCAGCCGCCCAGAGTCGGAGATTACTTGTGTTGGGGCGCCGTCGCTGGTAACAGCGAGCTTGAGTCCTTTAGCATCAGCAATTGGCTGCATCATTTCTACTACGGTGTTAATTACAGATTGTACATTAGTTCGCTGCAGGTTAAGTTTAATTTTTCCGGCATTGGCACGAGAAAGTTCTAGTGTGTCATTAATCATGCGAAGCAACTGTCTGCCGTTGCGTAATACTCGCTCGATGTGTTCGATGCCGGGGAGGGTATCTTTGATTTCAGATTGCCATTTTTCTTGGCGCAAAAACAGTTCGGAATAACCAATAATGGAGTTGAGAGGAGTTTTGAGTTCGTGAGCTAAATGGTAGACGTGTTCTTGATTGACGCTGACGAGGCGAGCGAGTTCTTGATTGGTGAGTTTTAACTGAGTTTGGATTTGTTGAAGTTCCCGCAGCCTCTGAGCGACGTAGCTGTTGAAACACTGGGCAATTGCTTCGTCTACTACGGCATCTATCAGCCGAAAAGCTCTGAATACGTCGGCGGGGGTTCCTGCTAGCAATTCTGATTCTAAATGCGAGAATATTACTTGACGCAATAAGTGGTATTCGCGGGCTACTTCTGCGGCATCGTAGCCTTGTTCGGCTCTGAGAAATCCGTGATCTAAACTGGCTTCTATTATTAGTTTTATGTCGCTGTTTTGATATTGGGAAAGCACTGTTGCCATCGCCGCCAGCAGGTGAGGTATGTGATTTTCGATTGCTGAGTGCGGTAAGCCGTCAGCGGTTTCAATTTTCCGATCCTGACGAACTGCTTCAATCCAGTTTTTGACGATAGTATCGGTTTTGTCGGCGAGCACTTGGCTGTAGTCCATGATGTCTGCGTGGGGGTTGAGTTTGGCAGAGATTGCCCATGCTTCATTGTAGTTGAGCGATCGCCCGATCGCCATACCAAACTTCGGGCGATCGCGACCCTGCTAAAAGAAGTAGTTTTGAGGTAATTTTTGGCCTGTGCCGGATCTCTCTTGATGAGTAGATCCCAGCTTGTTGCTGCAAAAATCAGCACTTAAATTTATTGACAGAATAGCCATAAAGTAGTATATTCACTCAAACCGAGACTTTTTAATTTTTAAGTTTTAATTTTGTCAGGGGACTAAATGGAAAACGTGCAAGCTGTGATCGCTACGGCAACATTTATATGTGTAATTTTCTTAATAATTACAGAATGGATACACCTCACAGTTGCGGCATTTCTGGGAGCGGTGATTCTGGTTTTTACCCACGTGATGACGTTAAACAACGCGATCGAATATATCGGTCGCAGTCACGCCACGCTGGGCTTATTCTTCGGAGTCATGGTAATGGTGAGAGCCTTTGAGCCTACCAAAGTATTTGAATACTTGGCAACTCAAATGGTGCTTTTGGCGAAAGGCAAAGGCAAAAATCTCTTGCTGGGCATTGTCGCGATTACTACGCCAATTTGTGCAGTTTTGCCCAATGCCACGACAGTCATGCTGCTAGCACCATTAATTCCACCAATGGCAGAAGAAGTCGGGGTAGATTTTGTGCCGTTACTGATTTTAATGGTATTTGTGGCTAACAGTTCGGGACTGCTGACAATCGTGGGCGATCCGGCGACATTCATTGTTGGCGATGCTATTAACATGAGCTTTGCAGATTACCTGATAAAGTTAAGTTTGGGCGGGGCGATCGCAGTAGTAGTGATAGTAGTTATGTTGCCTTGGCTGTTCCGCGAAATTTGGCACAAGAACTTAGACGATTTGGAACATTTGCCGCGCCCAAAAATCAATCACCCGCGAGTTTTAGCAGTAGGTGGCTTAATTATAGCTTTCGTCCTGACATTTTTTGTAATAGGAGAGTCTCTGCCCGTGCCTATCTCACCGGCAGCGGTTGCTTTGTTGGGGGCTGCTTTGGCAATGCTTTTAGCTCACCATTCCCAAATTGATTCTGTTAATAATATTTTGCGGGATTTAGATTGGAGCACGCTGCTATTTTTTATGTCTATCTTTGTGCTGATTGGCGGCTTGGAAAAAACCGGAGTAATCGGCAATATATCTGGAATATTAGCAGTAATTTTAGGTAAAAATATTTTTCTAGGTTCTTTAGTTTTGTTATTTTTTGTGGGTTTGATGTCGAGCGTGGTGCCAAATATTCCGTTGGTAGTGGCAATGGTGCCGCTGCTAAAACAGTATGTTGTCAATGTCGGGCTTGCACCGGCTGAAGTGCTGGCGCCGGATTTTGCAGGGCAGTTTCCACCTGCTGTGCTGCCCCTGTTTTATGCGATGATGTATGGAGCAACTTTAGGTGGAAATGGCACTTTGGTAGGAGCTTCTTCTAATATAGTGGCGGCGGGAATTTCCGAGCAGCACGGGCGCCGGATTTCTTTTCAAACTTTTCTGCGTTACGGGCTTCCTGTGATGGCGCTGCAATTGGTAGCTGCAGCTGTTTATGTAACTATTCGGTTTCTGATTTGAAGGAAGTTCGGCAACGGATTCGCTCGACGGGTGTAACGGATGTAACGGATTTCAGGAAGAGGGAAGAGGGAAGAAAAATTGGTTGGTAATACTAAAGCATCTAAACTCCATCCAATTCTAAGGGAAAAATTACAGTGAAGGAGGTGCCAACTCCTACTTCAGAAACTAATTCGATTTTACCTTGCAAGAGGTTGACTAATCGAGCGACAATTGCTAGCCCTAAGCCGGTACTGTCAGGAATCAAAGAACCCAGCGAGTTGTTGGCCCGAAAAAATGGCTGAAAAATCTGATCGCAGTCTTCTGAAGCAATGCCAATTCCTGTATCGGTGATGCAGATACTCCAATGTTTGTCTGACAATAATTCGGTTTTTATGGTAATAGTACCAGCTTGGGTGTAGCGAATGGCGTTGCTCGCCAAGTTGGTGATAATTTGCTGCAAGCGCAAGTAATCGGTGATAACTTGATCGAGAACCGGATCGCACTCAAGGGCGATCTCTAAATTTTTTGCTTTGGCCAAAGGCTCGATTATTTCGACAACAGTGAGGATAGCCGATCGCACATTTGTGGCACTTAGCTGCAATTTTATGCGTCCCGTGTCGTACCGCGAGATTTCAAGAGTATCGTTAATTAATCTAAGTAATAGTCTGCCGTTGTTGAGGACTTTATCAATATGTGCCAAATTGGGAGCCGAATCTTTAACTCTAGGATTGTTTATTTGGCGCAAAAACAATTGTGAGTAGCCAATAATAGAGGTGAGGGGGGTTTTCAATTCGTGAGCTAAGTGAGATATATTCTCTTGACTGGCGCGAAGTAAGCGAGTCAGCTCTTGATTTGTAAGTTGCAATTGGTTTTGCAACTCCTGTAGTTCTTGGAATCTTGCCTGGGTATAGGTTTGAAAACAGTCAGCAATTGCTTCGTCGAGGGCAGCGTCAATTAAGCGATAAGCTCGGTTCACTTCAGCGGCTGAGCCTTTTAGCAATTCAGGCTCTAAAGCATCGAAAATTACCCTCCGCAGCAAGCGGTATTCCCGCGCAATTTCTGCGGCATCGTAGCCTTGCCCGGCCCTGACAGTCCCGTGTTCTAAACTTTCTTGTATGACTGTCCGAAGGTCGCTGTCTTCTGATTCGGACAGCATAGTTACGATCGCTTGCAGTACGATGGGAAGGCTGTCGCGCACGGAAGTGTAGGTGAGTTGCTTGGCGGTGTCGATTTTATCGTCGCCGCGAACAGCTTCGATCCAGTTTTCGGTAATTATATCAATTTTATCTTGTAGCGCTTGGCTAAAATCTATCATTGCTTTTATAGAAATCAAGTAAGCGATCGTATTTTATATCTCTAGGTTAGTTTAATAATTAACTTTTTGAATTTTCTCTCAACTTTTGGGATCTGCCGATCGCCAATAGCTACTCCCAAAGACATATAGACAAAATTAAATTATCGTGATATTTTGTGTTAAATTGGCTTAAAAAGTCAAGCCTAATCCAGCACTGCGCGATAAAACCAAGCGTTTGGCTGGAGCGGAGGAACCAATTTTCGGGGCGAATCTCTACAGAATGAAAAAGCAAAGTTAAAAATTGCCAAATTTGAGTGTAGTTTTTGATTTTGAAGTCTCTAGAGAAGGACATCTCTCAGTCCTAGCCCGTCAGCTAACTTCGCAGGCATTGAGAAGAGACTGAAAAGCCAAATGTTCTGAAAAAGATATTTTGGCTTCGTCAGTGTCTCAGGTTGGTATTGTTCAAGATTCTTGTACCTGCCCTGACTCTGAAGGAGATTGAAATGTTCATACAGCTTAATTTATCTGCGATCGCAGTTGCAGGAGTTGCAGCGTGGAAGCGGGTAAAACCCGTTGTCATCCGAGATGCTGTTTTGTTACCTGCTGCGGGTTTTTTGGGAATTCTTGGCTTGTGGTGGATTGTTGCCAGCTTCAACAGCGATTTGATTCCCACTCCTTATCAGGCGTTAATCGCTAATTTAGATTACATATTGCATCCATTTTACCAGCGCGGGCCTGGAGATTTAGGCATTGGCTGGCTGCTGATAGCGAGTTTGCGACGGGTGTTAGTGGGATTTTTCCTGGGTGCAGCAGTTGCGATTCCCGTGGGATTTCTGATCGGGATGTCGAAACCGGCAATGATGGCGCTAAATCCGCTGATTCAAATCTTCAAACCCGTGTCGCCGCTAGCTTGGCTGCCGATAGCTTTATCGATTTTTAATTTAGCAGAACCCTCGGCAATTTTTGTCATCTTCATCACGTCTTTGTGGCCGACAATTATCAACACAGCTTTGGGAGTTGCTAGCGTTTCCAAGGATTATCTGGATGTGGCGCGAGTGTTGGAAATGCCGCGCTGGAGGCGGATTACCAAGATAATTTGGCCTGCGAGTTTGCCATACATTTTTACAGGTTTACGGATTAGTTTGGGGATTGCTTGGCTAGTGATTGTGGCGGTGGAAATGCTGACAGGCGGTGTGGGAATTGGCTTTTTTGTCTGGGATGAGTGGAGCCGTTTGAACCTGAGTTCGGTGTTTTTAGCGGTGTTTGTAATTGGCTTAACTGGATTGTTGCTCGACGCTGCAGTTGACAAAGTTCAGGAATTAGTAACGCATCGATCGGTCATTAATCATTAGTCAGTTTGCAGTTTGCAGTTGTTAGGAAAGCAGTTGTCAGTTGTCAACAGTTAACAGTCAACAGTTAACAGTCAACAGTCAACAGTCAACAGTCAACAGTCATTAGTCAAATTAAATATGAGTGACAAGTTTTCCAAGGAATGGAAGCGCCGAGAGTTTTTGCAAGGAATGGGATCGGCGGCGGCGGGAATGGCTTTATCTGGTTGTGGAATTAGCGCGGATCGATCGGCAAAAGGGCTCACAGAAGAAGCCGAAGCGGTAAAGCCGGTTGTCGATTTCCGAACCTTAGAAAAACCAAATTTAACCGTAGGATACGTGCCGGTTAACGATTGTGCACCATTTGCGATCGCCTGGAAAAAAGGCTTTTTCCGCAAATACGGTTTAAACGTCAAACTCAACCGCGAAGCAAGCTGGGCCACCTCCCGCGACGGCCTAATCTTCGGCCGCCTCGACGCCTCCCCAGTCGTATCCGGTGCTGTCACAAACGCCCGAATTGGCGCCGAAGGAGCGCGCCACGCACCCCTGTGCGCCGCCATGACAATTCACCGCCACGGCAACGCCATGACGATGAACAAAGCTATGTGGGATTTCGGTTTGCGCCCGTGGCGCGAATACAACGGCAATTTGGAAGAATTTGGCAAACAATTTCGAGCCTTTTTTGACAGTCAGCCACCAGAAAACAGGGTTTGGGCAGTGGTTCTGAGTTCTGCGATTTACGAATACTTTGTCCGCTACATATCGGCGGCTGCGGGTGTCGATCCGTTGAAAGAATTTCGGGTAATTATTGTGCCGCCACCGCAGATGGTAACGAACATCAGGATTGGCGCCATGCAGGCTTACATGGTGGCAGAACCTTGGAATACGCGGGCAATTCAAGGCAATTTGGGAGTGGGTTTTACATTTGTGCAAGGCAAGGAAGTTTGGCTGGGACATCCCGATCGCCTTTTGGGAGTAATGCAATCTTTCATTGATGAAAATCCGAAGACTTATTACTCGCTGGTTAAGGCAATGGTGGAAGCTTGTCAGTATTGCAGCAAGCCGGAAAATCGCAATGAAATATCGGCGCTGCTGACTGAGCGATCGTTTACGGGGGCGAAACCGAAAAAAGGGGCGATCGACAAATTTACGCGACCGGCAATAGTTGGCGACTACAACTATGGAGGGTTTGACGAAAAAGACCGCACCATACAATCGGAAGATGCAACTATTTTCTATGACATTCCTAAGAATTTGCCTCAAATACCGGGAAATCATTCAACATTTATGTGGCAGTCTCAGAGTATTTGGTTGATGACTCAAGCCGCTCGCTGGGGACAGATTAAAGAAGTTCCAAAAAATGCTGAGGAATTAGCTAAAAAAGCTTGGAAAACAGACCTTTACCGCAAGATTGTTGCCGAAATGGCGATCGATTGTCCCCAGGAGGATTACCAAGTGGAACCTGCGGAACTTTTTATTGATAAAAAGGCATTCGATCCTAGCGATCCGGTGGGTTATTTGAATAGTTTTGAAATTCGAGCCAACCGCCCTCAGTCTTTTTTTCAGTCTTAATGTTTGAGATGTTTCGCTTTTCCTAATGTCCCGCCAGGGAATGAATTCCTCGGCTAATAGCTAAAGTCGGTTGAAACCGACTAAAAGATTTTAGGAATTACGCAACCGCCAGAAAATCAAATTAACACTTTACTACTTTTTAGGAGAATACCGTGACTCAATACTTTTCTACTTCTCTCGAAGCCAGCAGCCAAGTCAAGAAGCAGCCTGAATTTCTGGAAATTAACAACTTGTTCAAGTCGTATAAAAATGCTGCCGGTACAGAATTTAGCGTCTTGGAAAATATCAATTTAAGTATTGGAGAAAACGAATTTATTTCGGTAATCGGTCACTCTGGCTGTGGCAAATCAACGCTGCTCAAAATAGTGGCTGGTTTGGAAAAACAGAGCGGGGGAATGGTGACACTGGAAGGAAAAGAAATTCGCAAACCCGGAGCCGATCGCATGATGGTATTTCAGCACTACGGATTGCTGCCTTGGCTGACGGTGCGGGAAAATATTCGGCTGGCCGTTGATGAAGTTTTGCAAAGTCTTAGCCGTTCCGAGAAGATTAGTCTTGTCAACGAACACCTAGCAATGGTAAACTTAACAGCAGCAGCCGATAAATATCCAGACGAAATTTCAGGGGGCATGAAACAGCGGGTTGGGATTGCGCGAGCTTTGGCGATTCGACCGAAAATGTTATTAATGGACGAACCGTTTGGAGCGCTGGATGCTCTGACTCGCGGCAAGTTGCAGAAACAGGTGCTGGACATCTGGGAAAATCACAGACAAGCTGCAATGATGATTACTCACGATGTGGATGAAGCTATCTATATGTCCGATCGCATTGTGCTGATGACAAACGGCCCGGCTGCGACGATAGGTGAAATTTTGTCAGTGCCGTTTGCGCGCCCGCGCGATCGCCAAGAGTTGCGGGAATCCCAGGAGTATTACGAACTCCGCAACTATGCTTTGAATTTTCTCGATCGCTACTTTACCCAAGACGAATAACGCCCGACGGACAGACCAAACAATTCACTTAAGAGAGGTCAAGCCTGTGAAGCTCAAAACCATGTTAGCGCGTTTTGAAAGTGCATTGGGATATCAAAATTTAGCAGAAGAAATGGTGTTGCTGCCGGAGCCAACATTACCAGTTTCTAAGAAATCCAAATCTCCAAAACAGGCAAAAACAATCAATTTTATTGTCGGCTATAACAGTTCTCCCCAAAGTCAAATAGCTCTGGATATTACCCTTTGGATGGCGCATCAAACTCGTTTAGTAACAACTAAAGAAGTCACGGTTCAAGTCGTCTACGTAATCGACGAATCGTCAAAAAGTGACCGCGAAGATACTTGCAAATTGGCTGTAGCAAATGCCTTGGCTGCACAGCAGAAAGTGTCTGATTTAGAGGAAACATTCGCCCTTAATTGTGCAGCACCTGGGCTCGCTTGTTCAACCGAAATCCCATCGGTATCCCAGCAAAAAACTTGGATAGATCCGCATTATTTCCAAGAAATTTATTGTCAAAATAATGAGTACGAGGTAGCAGATAAGTTGCTGTGGCAAGCGCGCTGTTTGGCTGAGGAGTGGCGCGGTTTATTCAAAGCTCATTTACGCATTGGGCGGGTTGCTACAGAACTGAGAAATGTGGTTGAATTAGAATCAGCAAATTTACTGTTTTTGGGCTGTGGTTCTGGCAACCATCGGCTGGTTAGGGAACTAGGCAATAATTTTCCGTGCTGCGTACTCGGGATTCCTTCGGCACTCAGCTATCAGATGGATTTTCAGCCTGAAGAAAGTTTGAGCAAGTTACAGTGGGCGACAACTATACCTGCACGTTAAACTTATTTACTCGTTGGGCCAGAATCTAATTACAGCACTTCCGGCTGCTATGAGGTACGCAGACAGTATCGAAAGTTAAGACAGGAAAGGGATACGAGTAAAACTGTGCTTCATAATAGCCGGAAGTGCTGTATGTAAGGTGCAGCGCACCCTACGACTATAATTGGCGCGCCCAACATTGTTTTGGGTAAGTTCTATATTCATCAAGAATTAAAGATGGTTTCCTCGCTCGAAGTCCTAATTATGAGACAATTAGGACTTTTTTGATTGTGGAGATTTTTAATATTACCGTCAATAAAAATTCTTGGCACTTACCTGATCATAGACAATTCGTTAACTAATTTTATTCTTCCCCGGCACACAGAGCGCAGGAGCCGATCGATCGAGCGTTTGTCTTCCTCCGTCAAATTTTCGTCAAAAATAGCAGCCATCAAACCGTACCGATCGGCTAGAGTAATGTAGCCATTATGATTCACTTCGGCAAACAGCTCGGCCAAAGCAGATGGAATCAGGTGGATAGGAGTTAGCATAGCGATTAAGTCTGAATTCGACGATTGCGCGATCGGGCGTTTTTGCGGCAACAAAAGGCGATCGCACTCTCAAAATTTAGAGCTGTATTACCTTTAAAGGTGTGACAATAAACAGCCAAATTTGTGATAGTAAACAGCCAAATTTGTGAAGTAAATCACATTAAAAGATTGCGAATTATGGTATGGGTTGCAGGTGCGTTTTAGGGAAGACCGAGCAACTGCAAACTTAATGTTTTCTAAAGATTGAAAATCACCACTTCTTCCACAGGTTCAGCTAACTCAAACTTAAACACCCGCGAATAGAAATAGAATTCGCCGTCAAGAGTTCTTTTGATATTTTCAGCGCGCCGAAAACCGTGCTGTTCGCCTTCATAAGCAACATAAGCAACCGGCAAACCTTTAGCTTTCAATATCTCTACCATCATTTCCGCTTGATTAGGCGGAACCACTTTATCTTCTAATCCTTGAAAAAAGATAACCGGACAAGATAAACGTTCGGCGGAATGAATCGGCGAACGAGCTACATACAAATCTTTTCTTTCAGGATAAGGCCCGATTAATCCATCCAGATAGCGCGCTTCAAACTTGTGAGTATCCGTTGCCAAAGCTTCCAAATCGCTAACTCCATAATAGCTCGCACCGGCCTTAAACACATCGCGGAAAGTCAGAGCGCACAGAGTAGTGTACCCCCCTGCACTGCCTCCGGCGATCGCCATTCTTTCGCCATCAACTAAACCTTTTTGAGCTAAATATTTAGCACCATTAGCGCAGTCGTCAACATCGACAATTCCCCAACTATCTTGCAGTCTTTTTCTGTATTCTCGGCCGTAACCGGTGCTGCCGCCGTAATTAACATCGAGCACGGCAAAACCGCGACTCGTCCAATATTGAATTTTCAAATTCATGCTGCTAGAAGTAGCAGCAGTTGGGCCGCCGTGACTTTTGACGACAAGCGGCGGTTTTTCACCGGCAGGTGCTGCGAAATCTTGATTTTTCGGAGGATAGAAGAAACCGAAAGCAGTCAAATTGTTTTCCGTGGGGAATTCAATCGGTTCCGGTACAGAAAGATAACCCGGATTGACGCTTAAATTGCTTGATTTACGCAAGATTTCTAGTTGGCTTGTTGCTAAATGCAGTTGTACAATAGCAGTAGATTCAGTCGGCGAACTTGCCAGAAAAACAACTGTTTCTCCCCGCGCTTTGACCGACGAAATATCAGTGTAAGGCGTTTCAATTGTTGTCAACTGCTTTGTCCTTAAATCAAGACTCGCTAAATACCACAGGCCTTGCTGAGTGTAGGTGCAAATAATTTTGCTTTCCGAGACAACGGCATAAGTAGACATTCCAAAAACCCACTGAGGAAGTCCGAATTCAGCCGCCATTTCGCACAGAGGTTCAACCTCTTGCTGTTCCCTCGGCAAGCGGGGATTGACGGTTCTATAGAAATTCCACCAGTTCGACTTGTCAGAAACAAAATACAAAACTCCATCGGGCGACCATTCCGGTTGAAAAATAGACTCCTCAATCCCGCCAGCAACTAAGTATTGTTTACCTAAAGAACCGTCAGCATTAATTTCTGCTACCCACAATTCTGTGCCATCCCACGGCATATTGGGATGGTTCCAACAAATCCAGGAAAGTAGAGAACCGTCGGGACTCAAACGAGGGGAAGCATAAAAATCATTGCCTTGAGTTAAGATTTGAATATCTGCGCCGTTATCTAAATTAATGCTAACAATAGTATTGACAGGTTCGCCCTCACCTGCATGGTCTTCGCGCACGCAAATCAGGCGATTTCTTTGCTTGTCAACTATCGCATCTGCATAGCGAGAATTAGCAGTAGGTGTCAGAGGTTCTGGTTGAGAATTTAATGTTTGAGTATAAATACGTTGGTCGGCAAAATGAGAAAAATAGACAACACTGCCAGCAACTACAAAAGCAGCGCCGCCGTATTCGTTAACGCGAGTGCGAACATTAAAAGGAGGCGGTGTCACGTCGTTGATTGTACCGTCAGGAGTGCGCCGCACGAGGACGCTTCGCCCCGCTTCCGAAGGTCTTCCCTCAACCCAATAAATATCATCGCCGTCAATAGTAATTTGTCCGAGTCCGATAGTTCCAGAAACAATTAAATCGGAAGAAATAGGTGATTTCCAAGAGCCGTAAGGTGATACTGTATTCATATAGTTGAGGCAGTTGTGATTCTCGAACAAAAAAATTAATATTTGTAGTTTACAGTAATTCAGTCACCGGGAAGCAAAATGTCCAAAAAATTCGTACTAATGGATCACGACGGTGCAGTTGACGACTATCTCTCCGTCGTGTTGCTGATGACAATGGAGGAAGTCGAAACTCTGGGAGTAATTGTAACTCCTGCGGACTGCTACATTCAACCGGCGGTGAGTGCAACGCGCAAAATCCTTGATTTGATGGGGCGTTCAGAAGTTCCGGTGGCGGCGAGTACGGTGCGGGGACTCAACCCATTTCCGGTGTTATTTAGGCGAGATTCCTTTGCAGTCGATCGACTTCCCATTCTAAATGAAAAAGGAACCATTGACACGCCGTTAATATCAGAACCCGGACAAAACTTTATGGTGCGAGTTTTGCAAGATGCAGCCGCACCAGTCACATTAATGGTAACGGGGCCGTTAACAACAGTAGCGCAAGCTTTAGATATCGCGCCAGAAATTGAAAGCAAAATTCAAGAAATTGTCTGGATGGGAGGCGCCCTCAATGTTATCGGCAATGTTAGCAAAGATATGGAACCCGGACAAGATATGTCGGCGGAATGGAATGCTTACTGGGACCCGATAGCAATCGATAGAATTTGGCAAACCCAAATTCCCGTTGTCATGTGTCCTTTAGATATTACTAATAATGTACCGCTGACTGTAGAATTTTCCAATCTCTTAGCAAAACAGCGCAAATATCCAATTTCCGACTTAGCAGGACAGTGTTATGCCCTAGCAATATCTCAAGATTACTATTTTTGGGACATTTTGGCAACCGCTTATTTAGCGCATCCCGAATTTTACCAACTGCGAGAATGGCAAACCGAAATTATTACCGAAGGCATCAGCCAAGGACGAACAAAAGTTAAAAATGGAGGGCGAAAAATTCAAGCAATGGATAAAGTAGACACCGCAAAATTTTACAATTACATATTACAACAGTGGGCGCGGTAAAAATCACAATATCGGCTAAGCTGTCGCGCATTTAAATTGTATCTTCAGGGCGGGCGGGACGCCCACCCCACAAAACTTTATTTTTTTTTGACAGACAATTTCAATGCCGCAACAGCTTACGACTGGTAGGCAAAATCTCCGTACACAACCCGCCCTGACACGAAGATTTACCTCCTCTTCTCTTCCCTCTCTTCCTCTGCGCCCTCTGCGCCCTCTGCGGTAAAAAAAAACTCATCTCAAAAAATGCTGCCAATTATATCAATCATCCCCTTAGCCCAAACCCCTCCCGCACCTCAAGAAATCCTCCAAATCCAAGAAGTGCGACCTCTCCCCGGACAGTTAGACAACATACCAGTATTTAACAGCAACAGTCCCGAATTAGTGCTGCAAGAAGGAATTTTACTTTCGACATTTCCCCCGGATGGTAAAAGATTTCCGGCAGCACATTTAAACTTTGCGTTTCAAGGACGTTTCGACATTTTTGCCCACCACATCGCCAAAGCACCTTCGCCGGAAGATTTGCGAACATTGTATCAAGGAGTAATTGTTTATAATCCGGGCAATAAACCTGTAACATTAGATATATTGCAAGCGGCGAGTTATCTCAGTCAACCCGATGCGCCTTTTATTGAATTGCCGCCGCAAGTCGATAATTTAAACAGTAATGTTTACGCGGGGCCGGGAAGTCGCGCTGTGAATGATATTCTCAGAGGAAGGAGACAGTCTGACTTTGAGCCGCAGTTAATTATTCCACCGGGAAAAAGCCAAGTGTTGATGAATCATCCGATACCGGTGCGGGGATTGGTACCGCCGCTTAACGGTCGATCGACCTTGATGCGGTTACGCAGCGATGGTATAGTCTATGTTGCCAGTCTGGCGATGTTTGCCCGACTTGACGCACAGGGAAACGAGCGATCGCCCAACTTAGCAGAATGGCAAAACTTATTAGACAATGGTAATATAGCCGGGCCGCGCGATCGAACTCCCACACCGCCCGAAATCACCGAAGGTCAAATAATTTACGGCCGAGTTGCCGGTGTAGCATTAGGTTCAGAATGGCGAGCACTTCTCTCCGACAACCCCGCCACATCAAACCTCGCAATTCCCCAACCCGGAACAGCATTTTCCTACCCATTAAGCAGCCTCCCGCGCGGAATGCTGGGCACAAATCAAGTGCAAAGTGCGAGGATGCTAGTTCGCTACCCAGATACAGCATACCGCGCCCACGGCAATTACGGAATTCAATACAGTCTCAGCTTGCCGCTGTACAATTCTACCAGCAACAATCAAACTGTAACTGTCGCGATTCAAACTCCAATTAAGACAGATAAATTAACTTCAGGAGGACTGAGTTTTTTAGAACCTCCGGCACCTCAAACTTTTTTTAGGGGGACGGTCAGAGTGCGCTATAATGATGACAATAAAGTGCCTCAAACTCGCTACGTGCATTTAGTGCAGCGGCGAGGACAGCAGGGGGAACCTTTGGTAAAATTAGAGATGAAATCGGGAGAAAAGCGGCTTGTAGAAGTGGATTTTATTTA
Source organism: Microcoleus sp. BR0-C5 (assembly GCF_036705045.1). NCBI lineage: Bacteria > Bacillati > Cyanobacteriota > Cyanophyceae > Oscillatoriales > Microcoleaceae > Microcoleus > Microcoleus sp. BR0-C5. The sequence continues at coordinate 91,395 of NZ_JAUBTR010000013.1, read as the reverse complement.
TCCGCCCGATGCGTCGCCGCCGCAAGTTTTGACAGTGAAAACCAATTAAATTTGAGCGGCAGGTACTGCTAGGCAGACGCCTACACATACAATAGGTAATTAAGCAGATTGGAGACGAGTTTGGCGTTGCGCGGACTTGGTTTGTGTCTAGTCGGTATCGACAAAAAAAAGATGAACTTATCAAAAAAATTCTGGATAGTTGCTTGTTTTGTGTACGTTTTAATTCTTCTCAGTATTATGCTTTTAGCAGGTACGGGGAAATTAGTCAACTTTCCTCTCGCTCATCCGCCTTATGACAAACTCGGCCACTTTATTTTGTACGGAATAGCCTCTTTTTTGTGCCATAGAGCAACTGGAAAAAAAAAGATGAATTTGTTTAATTATTCAATTCCTTTCGGGCCCGCAATTTTTACTATGTTCACTGCTGCGGAAGAAATGCTGCAAGCGATTTTACCAAATCGTACTGCTAGTATTGAAGATTTTTTATATAGTTTTTGCGGGATTGCAGTTTTTTATTGGATTGGAGAAGTTTGGGATAGAAAAAAAGGGCATTGATGATATAGAAGGAAGTTCGGCAACGGATTCTGTAACGGATGTAACGGATGTAACGGATTTCAGGAAGAAGGAAGTTCGGCAACGGATTTTGTAACGGATGTAACGGATGTAACGGATAGAAGGAAGAAGGAAGTTCGGCAACGGATTTTGTAACGGATGTAACGGATGTAACGGATGTAACGGATAGAAGGAAGAAGGAAGAAGGAAGAAGGAAGTTTGTAGGGTGCAATGAGCATCGGTTGAGGAGTGTCAGCAACTTTTGTCAATGGTGACTCTGCCCCCACGGGTAAAGAGATATGAGTAGCATAAACGGGAGCAACTGTCAATACGCTGGCTGCTGCTGTCGCAGTTAAAAATTGATTTTTTTTTGAAATTGTTTAAGATTAGCAATTAACCGGGATTTCCCATCTCGACAATGTGTTTGAGAGCGTTTAATCACTCTCTTCCAAAAAGGTTTGTACTCGACCGCTTGGTCGCAAAACAACTCTAATTTTCGGGTTTTTCCCATTAGAAACTGCAGAAACAAACGGCTCGCCGGCTAATGGCATATTAATTCGCTCGATATAATCTGCTGCTGCTTTTCCCATCGGCACAATACTTTGAATTGACCCATTTTCATCGATCAGCACGCTGTATTCCAAAGTTTGTTCCATTCCTTCTGGAGGCTTCCAGCGTGCCTCAAAGTAAGTTCTAGCTTCGGAAACTTGAGGAATGGTATCAAATAAAGTGTGGTTTTTTTTGCTCGTCGCGGCCTGGTTGTTGTCCTCAGACTCGGCGGTTGGTTGAGCGTCCTCAAGGGCTGGGAGTTCGGTACTGGCGGGGGGGACAATCGGCTCGATGGGGCGGGGGAAGGGTTGCGGCGGGGGAACGGGAAATCGGGAAGCAGACAGGGAGGGGGGCAGGGGGGGCGGTACGGCGGGAGCTAGTCTGGGCGGTAGGGGGGGCAGCACGTAGGGCACTGGTGCGGGTGCTTGGGGGCGGCCCTGGGGCGGTTCTTCGGGGGCGGGAATAGTGATTGTTTGCCCTTGAGAGAATGCTGGGGGGCTCTGTTGGGCGCTGGGTGCGCTGCCGTTAGCGGGAAATAGCAGGGGTGGCTGCTGGATGGGGCTGGGTTTGTTGGTGGGGGGAGTTGGGGCGAGGGCTATGGGGGGCAAGCTGGGGCTGGGGGAGGCGGCGGTGTTGATGGGCGGGGGCGGCAGGGGCGGTAAACCGGGTGTGGCTGCGGGTGTTGGTGCTGGGGGTGTCGGTAGGGCGGGAACAGGACTGGGGGAAACGCCGGCAGCTAACTGGGGGTTTCCTGGAGCGGTGCTCAATTGTGGATTGACGGGGGCTGTGGCGGGGGCTGTGGCGGTTTGCGGGGAGGTGGCGGTTCGATCGAGCATTTTGATAGTTCCTGTCGTCAGGCCCGCCATCGCGACCAGCAATGCTGCCACCTTGAGCCAGGGTGAGGACAGCGGTTGTCGGGACTCGCGGTTGAGGTTGGGAAGCGCCATCACTTCGGCGGCGCAGTCATCTAGCGCTGTGGCCAAGTCAAACAGTTGCAGGGTGCTCAATGGAACTACTGGCCCGGATTCTGCGGCGCTCAAAGAGCCTAAAAACAAGTTGTGGGCGAGCAAGCCGCGGGGCTCTAAGCGGGGGGGAACCGGAAGGTAGGAAGTTGGGAGGGAGTAGGGGTTGGAAGTTGCTAGTTCGGAAGTGTTGACGGCTCGATCGAATATAACGGCATTACGCGCGACTTCTGGCGAGTCTGAACCCGCAGGGATACGGCCGGTTTGAGAGTTGAGGTTGCTTTCCCAATCGCGGGATTCGCCGAGCAAGTTTTGGACGTAGTTGCTGACAGCTTCGTGGAGGGTTTCGAGTTGAATTCGATCGCCCCTGAGGGTAACGTGTTGGGTATCTGGCAGCCTGGGGTCGTCGAGTCGCAGCTCAAAACTTAAAGATTTAAACACCGGTTGGCCCGCCCAGCGAGATAGAGGCGAACTTTTGGCTGTAATTTCCAGCGTGCAAGTGGGGGGCGTGTACCGTTTGAGAACCATAGCGAAGAAGGAAGAAGGAAGAGGGAAGAAGGAAGAAGGAAGAGGGAATAACTATGTTTTATCTGATATTTTGCAGCATTCTTAACAAGCTTTTTTTTGCAACAGGCAAGATGCCTGTTCCACAACAAATAAATTTTCTGGTGGAACAGGCATCTTGCCTGTTCCCGATGTTTGTGATTCTCGTTCCCATTATGCTTAGTTTAATTCTTAGCACGGTCTAGAAGAGCCAGCCAGAGGCGGCGGTGGCCGCCGGGACTGCTGTAAAACAGCAAATCGATCAGGAGTTTGAGGGCCAAATCAGTTAGTTCTCGGCCCGATAAATTTTCTGCATCTTCCATGCGCGAGCCATAAGTGTTGCTGAACCTGTCTATATAATCTCCCAGCAAAGCGATTGTGTGAGGTTCGCGGTTTTGCTCGGCCATTTGTTCGAGCAAAGCAACAGCGCGGCGGATTAAAGCTTGGTGCTGTTTTGCCAAATGACAGCTTATCAAAACGAGCGATCGAGCTTCCTCCACATCTAGTTTTTTGCGCCCTCCGTGGCCTTTCCGCAGCGGGTTAGATTGGCGCAGCCGCCACAAAGCTACCCGATCGGCTACCATTGGCTCTAAATTCAGTTCGGCTGCTACCTTGAGCATCGCCTCTGAGCCAATTTCTGCCAGTGCTTCTAGGGCTAACAGCACTAAATCCAGTTGGGCTTTAATGTTGTCCAACTGGGTAGGTTCTGGTGCTTTTTGGGTCAATTCTTCCCAGTTGGGAGATTGGCCCGTTTCGTTTGTGGGAGCGGAGGACTTTACGGTCGAGCGCATGGCTTCAGCACGGGAAATTTAAGACAGGTTGAGGCAGGATATCAAACAGTATGCACTGATTAAAGCTTTGCGGCCTGTGGGCAACAGCACATCTGTTAATTTGTCTCCATAGCTCGTTGCTTTGATTCCGGCAATCCTAACTGCTGGACGGAGTTGCGGGTTAAAAGTTGCGGCTTCAAGTTCGATCGATCGCGATCGGCAAAACCCAGAGATTTTCACCCCTAACCATGCTACGCCACACAGTGACCGAAATCAAATCAGTGCTTTGAAACTATCGGGGCTTATATCGATCCTAGGGAGAGCGAATGCTACTTATAGTCTGTCGCTACTTATAGTCTGTCAGATTATAGTGGTCATTGCTTCATCGGGCGCCATCTATGGATATTACCGAGCAATTTGGTAAAAAAGTTAGACATTTCAGAAAGCTCAGAAATCTTTCCCAAGATCAGCTTGCAGAACTATCTGAATTACATCGCACCTATATTGGTTCAGTTGAACGAGGTGAAAGGAATATAACGCTGCTTAATGCCAGCAAAATAGCCAAGGCATTATCCGTTAGTCTAGCTGAGCTGGTAACTGCTGATGACTGAAAGAAGACTAGAGCAAATTTTAGCAAGATACCAAAACTCATTTACCGAAAAAATTTATGCAGAAGAGAATGAAGAACACGATATTTTAATGGATGTGTTTGGTATCTCTCCCCTAATAAAAAAAGAAAATAGGCAATATTGGGGACGTGAGTTAGGTATGTGTTGGCAATTGTTAGTTACTGAAACGTGTAAAACATATTGCAGTAGCTTTCAGCCAGCATTTAAAGTTGGAAGCGATGAGCCGTGCGATCTGATTGTTGATGGGTACGCAATAGATACAAAATATCGTATTGGCTCAGGAGACTCTGGAACCCTGAAAAAGTTCAAATCTTATGGCCCACTACTTCGTACTTATAATTACGAACCCATATTTTTGATTCTTAGAAAAGATAATTTACCCGCAGCTATTACAGCGTGCAAAGTAGGGACTTGGAAAGTTTACACAGGCGACGATTCGTTTGAGTTCATAAAAACAATAAGCGGGTTTGATTTAAAGTCATTTCTTATTGAAAAAGTGGGAGAATTCCCTGTATACCGCTGAAACTAAGCTGTGTTGCATCTAGATTGCCTATGGTATTAGAGAGGGAGAGGGGGAGAAGAGGAGAGGGGGAGAGGATTTGACGATTTTTGATGGGGACTCGAAATATACAATTTAAATGCACAACAGCTTATCAAGGCGCTTGTTGATAATCTCTATATAGTCAGGTACAATTTCAATGCCCACATACTTAATGCCAAATTCTTGCGCCGCCAGCAATGTGGTTCCTGATCCTGCGAAAGGATCGATTAGAATAGAATTTTCCAAACGCGGTACAAATATTTCGACCAGCTTTCTCATGAGAGCTATTGGTTTAACTGTGCAATGCACGTTAAACTCCTCGGTTTTCTCACGCTGTATACCTTCTAAAATATTTGACTGAAAACCACCGAACTGATCTTTAGTATAAAATAGACCAGTACCGTACTCCTGTAGAGTTTCCAAGTAATTATTGACCAGTGGTTTTTGAAGTACGCAGATTGCTTCCCATTCGTTCCTCAAACAACTGTGCCAACCATCCCATTGTTCAGAATTTTCATATCCTTTCTTCTCCAACTGTTGTTTGATATTGACACCTTTAGGGATACCACTTGATCTTTTATAAACAAGAATATCTCTCGCATAGAAACCAGCACTTTCAAGTGCTACTTGTACGTGAGCAACAGTCCGTGTGCTGTTGAAAACTAAAACTGTCGCACCCGGTTTGCAGATCCGAAAAAGCTGCTCACCCCACTCAAAGCACCACTTTTCATAATCCAGAGTGTTGTTACGATTCCTTTGATACCATTTTTCGTTTCTGACTCCACCTGCTAAACCACTGCCATAGGGAATGTTTTTAACAAGGGTTTTATTTCCCTTGCCATTGACTCTTTCAATCCGCCTTTGAATTTCTGAGTCATCCCATTTATGACCAATAAATTCATAATTATAAGGTGGGTCAGTGATACACGCAGAAATATAATTTTCTGGCAATGTCTTCATCACTTCACGACAGTCGCCAACCAAAACTTCATTTGAGGGAGTTTTTTTCATGAGGCAGGCAGTTAATAAAGTGGGAAATCAACTCTTAATTATGCCACATTTGCAGTAGAGTATCCATTCCGGTTGCATCAGTATGATATGTTCGTTGCGACTTGTTTTGCTGCAGACAACTATATAATTACGAGTCAACCGGAAATGCGTAAATCCTGCTTATTTCAAATAAACCACCGTCACACCTGCACCTCCTTCTTTTTGACTGGCGAGTTCAAAGCGGGAAACCTGCGGGTGATTCGCGAGGAACTCGTGAACCCCGCGCCGCAACTGTCCCGTACCTTTGCCGTGAATTATCCACAGAACTCCGTATTCCACGGCTTTGGAAAGAGCTCTGTCTATTTCGATTTCCGCGTCTGAGACTCTCGCACCCCGTAGGTCGATCGAATTATTAGCAGTGCGAATGGCAATTTCGGGATTAGGTTTTGCAGGTTCCGACGCTGCTTGCTTAGCTTTAGCCGTAGCGAGTGCTTGTGCTTGGGCTGCTACCTTGGCTAATTGAGCTTTAGTTTCGGGTTTTTGACCGTCGAGGGATTCAATTTCTCCTAGTTTGACAGTCATTTTCATAATCCCAAACCGGACGCTCAACTCTTCGTTAGCGTCGGGGCCGCTGAGGACTTCGGCGGTTTGGCCCAAGCTGGGAATGCGGATGCGATCGCCCACTTTCGGCATAAAACTCGGTTTGGGTTTAGCCGGTTGCTGTCGAGAGGGCAGGTGTTTTTGGGAAATTTGATTTAAGGTTTCTGTCGCTTGTTGGGCATTTTGAGCCGTCTGGTTGCCCGACTGCAAGCGACGAATGATTTGAGCAATTTCTGATTTTGCCGACCCGATCGCCTCATTTACTGCCACTTCCTGAGCTATTTTCAGTTCTCGCTCCCGCTCTTGCAAAGCGGCTGCTTTTTGAGAAACTTCTCTGTGCAGTTTTTCGGTTTGGTGTAGCAGTTGAGTTGCTTCTCTAGCTTTGGTTTCCTGTTTCCGGCGCTGTGCTTCGAGTCCGGCAATCACTTGATTGACATCTTGAGATGCTCCCCCCACATAGGTTTGAGCTTCATCGACTATGGATGGTAACAAACCGAGTCTTTTGGCAATGGTGAGGGCGTTGGAACGTCCGGGAATTCCCCACAGCAAGCGATAGGTTGGCTGCATGGAATTGTCGTCAAATTCTACTGAGGCATTTTCAAAGCGGGAGTCTTGATATTTGAGGGCTTTGAGTTCGCCAAAGTGGGTAGTTGCAACTGTTAATAGGGAATGTTGGGCGAGGTATTTCAACAGGGCGATCGCCAATGCACTGCCTTCTGAGGGGTCTGTCCCCGCTCCTACTTCGTCTAACAAAACTAAAGATTTGGGGATTGGTAATTGGGAATTGGTAATTGGGATTTGGGGTTGGGGAATTTGTAATTTAGGTTTGAGAATTGGGAGAGCAGAAACAGTGTTCTGTGTGTCTGTGACTTCCTGGTCTTGCTGTTGGGAATTAGTAATTGGAAGGTTTGAATTTTCTTCCCCTTCAGCCTGCGATTTATTGCCTAAAACTTCTAAAATGCGGCTGATGCGACGGATATGGCCGGAGAAAGTAGACAAACTTTGCTGCAAAGATTGTTCGTCACCAATATCGGCCAAAATATTGTCGAACCAAGGCAATTCTACGGGTTCGCGGGCGGCAACAAACATTCCTGCTTTCGCCATTAAAGCTGCCAATCCCAAGGTTTTGAGGGTGACAGTTTTGCCGCCCGTGTTGGGGCCTGTGATGGCGACGACGCGGATGTGAGGCCCGATCGTTAAATCGACCGGGACGACTGGAAAGCCTTGCTCGTGCTGTTGCTGCCAAACTAATAAAGGATGGCGCAACTGGCGCAGGGTAATTTGCGATCGCAGGTTGCGAATTAATAATTGACTGTTTTCTGAGTTTTCCTCATCTTCTTTTTCCTCATCTTCTTTTTCGGGATTTTTTGGTGCTAATTCTGGCTCTCCCAATTCGATAAATTTCGGCGGATTGGCTTGCAACCAAAAACTATAACGCGATTTAGCGGCCGCTAAATCTAAAGTTGTAACTACCACCACCAATCTGTCTAAATCCGGTTTTACTGCTGCGACTTGCTCGGTGAGGGCGCGGCGGACTGCTTCTTCTTCGGCTTGTTCTTGCCTGAGAAACTGCCGCATTTGGTTGTTAAGATTAACTGTGCTGTGGGGCTCTACGTACAGTGTCGCGCCGCTAGCTGAGGAGTCATGAACGATGCCCGGTATGGCATCTTTTTGGGGAGCTTTGACGGGAATGACAAAGCGTCCGCTTCTTTGGGTAATTAGCTGTTCTTGTACGGCGTTGGATTGGCGCTGCAAAATCCCCTGCAATATTTGATAAATGCGATCGCGCAACTGTCGCATTTGAACTCTAATTCCTGCTAATTTAGGAGTGGCTCTGTCTGCTACTTGAGCGCGATCGTCTATACAGCGATGGATTTCTTGCTCTAGTTCGGGATAAGTCCGCAATTGGGCTGCCAGTTCTTTGAGCGCCGGCACATCTGGCTGAGAGTCAATTATCCGGCGCAATTGCCTTGCTCCGGCGAGGGTAGTAGCAATTGCCAGCAATTCTTCGCCGCTGAGCAAACCTTGGAGTTCGGCTCGCTGCAGAGAAGTGCCGATGTCTTGGATTCCTTCAAAACTCAAAGCACCGCCAGCGCGGCTCTCTAACTGATAAGCTTCCTGAGTTTGGGCTAGGAGTTCTGCTGTTTGAGCTTGAGTGGGCGGGATTTCGAGGTCGAGGGCGGCGGCGACGCCGAGTTTGGTGGCCGCGAAGGTAGCCAAGTGCTGACACAGGCGCGGCCATTCTAATAGTTCTAGTGTTTCGGCTTGAATCAAAGTTGAGGTGGTGTTGGTAATTGGCATTCCCAGGCGCTGACCGAGAAGGTGAATTTAACGATACTATTAATTGATTTTAAAGTTTTTTATTGTTTCCTGGGGCAATTTGAGAAAGTATCTGCGATCGCCCTCAGCAGTCTTTCGACCGCAAGCTCTGATGTAACATTAATTACGAAGGAGAAAATTTGCATTTTTGCATTACCCGTCTAAAATTATACCTTCTCGTGATACCAGTCCCCAAAAAATATGCAACTTTAGGCAAGCTCCCACCTATTATACAGTAAGTCATTCCCAATTTTTTACTCTAAAATATAAAATCTAAAATGGTATGGGCTATTTTTGGTTTTGAGGGAGCGTGTATGGGCTGTTTTTTGATGTAATTGAACTATTTTGGAATTTTAAATCTGTCAGCGCAATTCTGGCGGTTGTATCCTAAAAAGTAATTTGTGGAGATGATAGAAGTATGGCAAAGATTCTGGCGATCATCGCGGATACTGTGACTTTTCAAGTTGTCCAAGAGTTACTCAGCCAACAGGGACATCAGGTGAGAGTCGTTCCCGACGATAAGGAGAGTTTAGAATTGGCGAGGGAATTGTCCCCCGATGCGATAATTTGCGACGGGACTTCGCCTCAAATTAATTTTTTGGAGGTGTGCCGGCTGCTGAAAGTCGATCAAGAATTGGCGGCAGCCTATTTTATTCTGCTGACAACACCGGAGCAATTTGATGAAGTTCAAGAATTGGATGCGCCCTTTGACGATTTTCTGTTTAAACCGATAGTTAAGCAGGAATTATTGGCGCGGGTGCGCGCGTCTAAGCGATCGCACGAGTTGAGGGCGCAGTTGGAGTTAACCCAGCAAGAATTGGATCTGTCGCGCGATCGAATGCTGCAAAATGAAAAAATGTCTAGTTTGGGCGAACTGGTGTCTGGGATAGCCCACGAAATCAACAACCCAATTACTTTTATTTACAGCAATCTAACTCACGTCCAAAGCTACGCAACCGATTTAATTGAACTGCTGCGATTGTATCAAAAAGAGCTAGTCAATCCCGGATCGGAAATTCTGCAAAAGCAGCAAGATATGGATGTGGAATTCGTACTCGACGATTTATTAAAAATTGTGAGTTCCATGCGTACCGGCAGCGATCGCATCCGCCAAATAATTTTGTCGCTACAGGATTTTTCCCGCAGCGATCGATCGGGCTGGCAGTTATTTGATGTTTCCGACGGTTTAGAAAATACTCTGTTGTTGTTGCAGCACCGCTTGCCGGCTCGCGAGGGAAGGCGAGACATCAAGGTGATGAAACAATTCGGCAATTTGCCACAGATTGAGTGTTATGCAGGTCTACTCAATCAAGCTTTTATGAATATCATCAATCACGCGATCGATGCTTTGGAAGATTCGGCTCAAGAGTTAGAAGAGTTGGAATCAATCAAATTTAAACCTGTGATTTTGATTACCACTCAAGTGGTCGATGCTCAGCGAATTTCTATTGAGATTGCTGATAACGACATGGCAATTAGCAAAGATATCACAGCCCAAATTTCTGAGCAATTTTTGGGAGCAAAACCTGCAGAACCACGCATATCATCGGGACTTGCTCTCAGCTATCGGATAATTGTAGAGCAGCACAAAGGAGAGTTCAAGTGTTTTTCCGAACCGGGTAAAGGCACTAAAATTCAGATAGAGATTCCGCTGCGTCACAGCTAATTAATACTATTTACCCTTGGTGGGGGCGGGTTTTTGAAATGGTTGGTTTTAGCCGGAAATTCTTGTGAATCCGCCCCTACAATGACTGCACTTTTTTCAGGTAAAATTTTGTAGAGGGAATGGCAGAAGTTATCGAAAAGAGACTTGAGTTGATATTCCAGAGATTTGAAGGAGAGAGGAAGAGAATAGAAATATGAATAATTCCATCGAGAGGGGCAACCACGGGGGGTTGCCCCTACAAAACACGGTTATGTAGATGTTGTGTGTCTAGGAGTGAAATAACTAAAGGGAGACTTGCGCGCCTTGAGTATCGAGGGCGATCGCCCTTACCTCAGCCTTTACCCCAAATTCCATCCAAGCAGCCGCCATCGCTTTCTCAACCGCATCAGCATTAGTAACATCCGTTAAAGCCAAAAGCGTCGGCCCCGCACCGCTAATTACCATCCCACAAGCCCCTGTATTCAGGGCTGCTTCTTGCACCGCTTCATATCCCCGAATCAGAGATTGCCGGTAAGGTTGGTGAATTTTGTCTTGGAGGGCGCAGCGCAGCCAGTTTTCATTGCCAGTTTCCAAAGCCCGCACTAGCAAACCGAGGTGTGCAGCATTAAAAATCGCGTCAGCCTTGCTGTAATCTGCTGGCAAAACTTTGCGCGCTTCGGCTGTAGACAGTTCAAAATCTGGGATGGCTACCACGGGCACAATATTTGGATGCCAGGGAATATCGCAAATCTCCCATGAACCCCCCCCCTGCCCCCCCTTGCTAAGGGGGGGTGATTGTGTTAGCCCCCCCTTAACAAGGGGGGGTGATGGTAGAATTTCCGCATCTAAGGGTGATTGTTCTCTTAGCCCCGCTTCACGGAGAGGGAATTCTTCTCTTAGCCCCCCCTTACTAAGGGGAAGTTGTTCTCTTAGCCCCCCCTTACTAAGGGGGGGTTGGGGGGGTGCATTGCTAGCAGCGAGGCGACATCCTCCCACTAAAGCGGGGACAACGTTGTCGGGATGTCCTTCAAGTTCGATCGCCAATTGCATCACTTCCACCTGAGTCAAAGGCGCACCGGCTAATTCATTTGCACCGACTAACCCACCGATAATAGCTGTGGCGGAACTTCCTAAACCTCTAGCCAGCGGCACTTGCATATCTATATGTATGGCTACGGGCGGTGGTGATTGGTTTAGGTGTTCGTATAACTTGACAAAGGCTAGATAAGCGAGATTGCTGTCATCTGTCTTGACTTTGGCGGCTTCTTGGCCTGTAACTGTAATTTTTAGTTTCTCGGTTGCTGAGGGTTCGAGTCGGGAGAATTGGAAGCGGTTATAGAGGCTTAAAGCGGCGCCGATGCAGTCGAATCCTGGGCCCAGGTTGGCGGTTGTGGCGGGTACGGTAACGGTGACGGTGGAAGTTTCGGGCATTTTTTGAAGGGTGGATTGGGAATGTTTAACCGCCGATGAATGCGGATGAACGCAGATCGAAGGATATTATACTATGTTTTCAAAAGCACTCTATTCTTGCAGCATTTGAATATGCTTGATAGCATCTTGATAATCGTTAGTATTGCCATCTTTTTGATATAGTTCGGCTGCTTTATGATAATCCGATATCGCCCCGTCTTTGTCTTCTAAGAACTCGCGGACTCTGGCGCGGTTGTAGTAGGCGTCGCCGTAGTTGGGGTTAATTTCAATTGCGCGATCGAAATCTGCTTTAGCTGCTGGATAATCTTTGAGATTGCGGCCGCGGATGATGCCGCGTTTGTTGTAGGCTTTGGCGTAGTTGGGGTTGAGGCGGATGGCTTCGGTGTAATCGGCGATCGCCCCTTGAATGTCTCCCGCCTCTGACTTTGCTAAAGCACTATTGAATAAATCTTCAGCAGGATTTTGAACAATCGTTTTTTGAGCTGTTAATCTTGCTGAAGATTCAGCAGAGACAGCAGGGGATATATTACCAAAGATAGTAAAAATTACTAGAGTAGCAATTAAATTGTAAAATGATGTTTTCATAATTTAGGCAAAAATTTGAGCGACAGAACAACTAAAACCGGGCAACAAAGGCGAAGTTAGTTCATCATTGCTCAACAGCGTAGCAATGAGCCTTAAACTTGCTTGTTCCCTGCGATAAACTTCTATTTGCTGCAATTGCCAATTCACAAGCCAGTATTCCTGCACTCCTCGCACCGAATAGAGTCTGAGTTTCAAGTCTCTATCCCGTCTTTCATTGTCTGCACCGGGGGACAATACTTCAACAACTAACTCAGGTGCGGCGGTTAAATGGCCGGCTTCGTCTAGCAAGATAGCCAAGCGTTCATTGCTGGCCCAAACTACATCAGGAATAACGTTATCAGCATCCGTGAAAATAAGACCAGGATTGATTGCAGCTCGTCCTAAACCTGCAGACATCGACCAAGTATCAAGCACAGAGAAAAATCTGCCACAAGTCTGTTGATGACCCCAATGCGGTGATCTAGTCACAAATAACTCTCCATCAATAATTTCGTAACGATCGCCGTTATCGGGCAAGAGTTCTAAATCGGCGGTCGTCCAGCGTAATTTATCAGATATTGTCTGGCTCATACAAGCACTCTTGATAGGTGATACAAACATTTTAGACGATCGAGTTTCTATATCATCCACGCCTTGAAACAATCGGGCTACACAGAGTCTCGCTTTCTGCTGGGGAGACTCAGAATGCGGAAACCCGCGCGCAGGCGGGTTTCGTTTGTCTAGACGCGATTTCGCATCGCCGAATTGTCCGATCGCCAAATTTAAGATTGAAAATAGCGCTATTACTTCAAAATAGTTTTAGAAGCAATCCGAGTTTTCTTGCGATCGGCTTCACTCAATTGTTCACCAGACTGCAAACGAGTAGCAGAGGTTTGCAGCACAGTTGCGGCACTTTTATCGCCCATTTGCAAAGCAGTTTTAGCGGCAGTTTGCAGCATCGTTGCCGCGCCGGCGCGATCGCCCTGTTGCAATCGGGTTTCTGCCAGTTGAGTTTGGCGGTACTTAGCCAAAGCTAAAATATGCTGCTGCACCATCGGGTTAAGTGCCGGCTGATAAACTTTTAGGACATTAGCGGAAACTGCAACGGGATCGGAAAGTAAACTTGAACCGACACTCGGATCGTCGTAGCGAATTTGCAATTGCCCGATCGCCTGTGTACCTTCGGGCAACTGTCCAATATAAATATTAGCCAAAACTACTCGCTCTATATCCTTCATTAAATCTCCCAGGCGCACCATAAAACGATCGCCCTCTTGCTGTACAGGTAATTCGATCGTATCCGGGGCAACTTGGGCGATCGGTTTGAGTTCGGCTAACCGCACTTTTGGCATTAGGGAAAATAGCAAATAAGCATTAGTCAAACCTACACCTTGGATGCGAGTAAATAGTTTACCAAACTCGTCAACCGCATCTTCGGGACGCTGAATGTGTGCCAGAGCACCGCCGCCCGCGTCAGCAATTTTTTCCAAAATATCCTGGTTCCAGTTATCGCCAAATCCCAGAGAATTTAAAGTCATGTTGTAGTCGGCTGCCAATTTAGCCAACTTCAAACAGCGGCTGTCGTCGCCATGTTCGTTTTCGCCGTCAGTCAGCAGAAACGCCTGAGATATAGCTTCTTTTTTGCCTTTGCCCAACTCTTCAATACCTAACTTAATGCCCTCATCAATTGCTGTGCCACCGGCCGAGCGCAATTGCTCAATTTGCCGCTTAATACTGCTGGGGTCTCCCACAATTTGATTGGGGACGAGGACTTTGGCTTTATGATCGAAAGCCACCGCGCAAAAGCGATCCCCGGGCTTCAACCTGTCTAGCAACCGTCCGGCGGCTTGTTTGACGGTTTCCAAGGGGCGTCCGCCCATCGAACCGCTGTGGTCGAGAATCAGGCACAGGTTTAAGGGTACGCTGGAGTCGATCGAGCTTGCCGTCGCAGACACTGAAATTGCTAGCTGGCGCTGGGTCGAGGGCGCGGCAGCATCAAGGTTCGGGTCGTTTAAAACCGGGAGCAAACTAACTTTCATGCGGGATACCTAAAGATTGCGTTAGTATTTCTTTAAGAATAGCTCCATCAGTTCAGGCAACATTTCGGTTATATGAACACACCAATTAAAGCTGTGCAATCGCCATACTACGGGGAAGGGAACTCTCGGACGCCACCTCCCGATTTGCCATCCCTGTTGCTGAAGGAGCGGATCGTTTATCTGGGGATGCCTCTGGTGCCTGCGGTAACAGAACTGATTATCGCTGAACTGTTGTTCTTGCAGTACGAAGACCCGGATAAGCCGATCAAAATCTACATCAACTCGACCGGCACTTCTGGTTACAGTGGCGAACCCGTCGGCTTTGAAACAGAAGCCTTCGCTATCTGCGATACGATTAGGTACATTAAACCGCCCGTGCACACTATTTGCCTCGGTTCGGCAATGGGGATGTCTGCGATGCTTTTAGCGGCTGGTACAAAAGGCTTTCGGGCGAGTTTGCCGCACGCTTCGATTGTGTTGCACCAACCCAAGGCTTACACGCGGGGTCAAGCAAGCGACATTCAAATTCGGGCTAAGGAAGTGCTGGCAAATAAAGCGACGATGCTTGAGATTTTTGCAAGCTGTACTGGCCAACCGATCGAAAAGATTACTAAAGATATGGATCGGTTGCTGTACCTGACGCCCCATGAAGCTAAAGAATACGGTTTGATCGATCGCGTTCTTGAAAGTTCGGAAGAATTGCCGAAACCGCTGCCGGCTGGAGTCATCTAACTGGGAATGGGGAATTGGAAATGGGGCATGGGCATTGGGAATGGGGCATGGGGCATGGGGCATGAGTAATAATTAAGGGTTAATGGCTAGTAGTTTCTACCCTAATTAGTTATTCAATAATCTTTTGATGACTAACAATGCCCTGTTTGGCCGATGCCCCATTCCCAATGCCCAATGCCCCATGCCCTATTTGCCCCATGCCCCATGCCCCATTTCCCAATTCCCGATGCCCAATTCCTAATTACCAATTACCAACTAAACGGAGTTCCGAATTATGCCTATAGGTGTGCCAAAAGTTCCCTACAAAATGCCGGGTGGTTATGATACTCAGTGGATTAATATCTACGATCGCCTCTATCGGGAACGAATTATTTTCTTGGGCAGGGACGTTGACGATGAAATTGCCAATCAAATCATCGCCGTGATGCTCTACCTTGATTCGGAAGATTCAGGTAAGGATATTATTTTGTACATCAATTCCCCAGGCGGAATGGTGTCGGCAGGCATGGCTATTTTTGATACCATGCAGCACATTAAATCGGACGTGGTGACGATTTGTGTGGGCTTGGCTGCTTCGATGGGTTCTTTCCTGTTAGCTGCCGGTGCGAAGGGGAAACGGTTAGCTTTGCCTCACTCGCGAATCATGATTCACCAGCCTTCTGGGGGCACGCGGGGACAAGCAACGGATATTCAGATTGAGGCGAAAGAGATTCTGCGGCTGCGCCACGAACTCAATAATATCTATGCTAAGAATACTGGCAAGCCGATCGAGAAAATCGAGAAGGACATGGATCGCGACTATTTCATGTCCGCTGAGGAAGCCAAGGAATACGGCTTGATTGACAGAGTGATCGAAGATCGTCCGTAAGTTATTTTGGCGCTACCGTAGTGCGGGCAACCCTCGCACTACAACCTAGTTCGCAGTAAATTTTGGCAGAATCTTTACATTTAAGGATTCTGCCATATTTAATGGTATTATCAACGCTCATTCATGCTAGATGGATATTGCAGATTATTACCGACAGTTAGGACTGAGGTCAGGTGCGAGTTTATCGCAAGTTAAGACCTCTTATCGGCAGTTAGCGAGACAGTATCACCCCGATGTGAATCCGGGAAACGAACAGGCTAAGAATAAGTTTATTGCTATTACTGAGGCTTATAAGTTCCTGGTGAAGGTTGCCCCCCACCATGTTGCGGAGTCGAAAGTTGCCAATTCAACTGTGCCGCCTACTTCGACACCGCCGGATCAGGGGGTGAAAGCTCAACCCCAGGCAGTTAAGGTGACTCGAAAAGAGGCCGCGGTTCAATCTAATGCGGATTTGTCGGCGGCGGAACAAAAGTTAAAGCAAGATGCTTATTGTGAATTGCAGCAGTTGCTGAAATATCAGAGGTTCCCGCGGGCGATCGCCTTGATTGAGGGTTTGGCCCAGCGGGTTCCCGAAGATTTGGAGGTGCGTCAGTGGCAGGCGATCGCCTATCAGCGCTGGGGACGGCATTTGATCGGAGAAAAGCAGGTTGATAAGGCGAGAATTTATTTGAAAAAGGCTGTGAAAACTGACCCTCACAATCGGGCTTTGTGGGCGGAAGTTGAGCGGGATTTTCGCAGGTTGGAACAGATTTATTGAAGCGATGTTGCCTCCCCCTCTTTCAGGGGGTCTGCGTCGTGAATGTTTAATTTTTCTAATTTTTCTAAAATAACTTGGGTATTTTCAGGTCGGTTTTCTGGTAGCGGTTCCATCAATTCGTCGATCGACTCTAGGAGTAACGGGTCAATATCTACAGCCTGGTTCCTCCAATTAATTTTACCAGTTTTTTCATTAACGGGAAAGTCGATCGGCTCTAGGCCTGTTAATAAATGTACAAAAGTACGCCCTAGGGCAAAAAAGTCCGATCGCACGTCTGCTTTACCTAGAATTTGTTCCGGTGCGGCGTATCCCGCAGAACCTATTGGTGCGGTATCTATATCTGCTTCTGTGGCGGCGCCGAAGTCAATTAATCTCAATTTTCCATTGGCTTCTACCATCAGGTTGGATGGCTTAATATCCCGATGCACTACATGATATTTGTGGATTTCCTGCAAAATATAAAGCATTTGTTGCAGCCAATCAAGAGCGAGCTTTTGAGAAACGTACTGTTTTTTAGTTAATAATTCTGCAAAGTTTTCTCCGCTAATTTTTTCCATCACCAAACAAGACAATTTCTGGAAATTATTGGGGAGTTTAATTGGGAAATAACCATCAGGTTCGACTTGGGGAACTGAGCCCTTTCCGGCAAGCCAAATCAAAACTCGCGCTTCTTGCTTGACCAAGCGAACTAAATCGGGATTGTGGGTATGTTTCAAGACTTTTAAAATTTTGACAGTTCCCCATTCGTTTTCCCCGGTTCCCAAATCTTCGACTTCAAAGATGTCTGTGGGGCGTGCGGGATTGGGCGATCGCACTGGTTTAAGGATACGATAGCGATCGCCAATTAACAAATCCGTGCCACAAGCCTGACAATTTTGAGCAGCAGCAGGATTTTCACGTTGTTCGCATTGAGGGTTGATGCAGTAAATCATCGGCCTTGATACGTCCACGACTGACGGATTTAACAAATTGATTC
Organism: Microcoleus sp. BR0-C5; assembly: GCF_036705045.1. Taxonomy (NCBI): domain Bacteria; kingdom Bacillati; phylum Cyanobacteriota; class Cyanophyceae; order Oscillatoriales; family Microcoleaceae; genus Microcoleus; species Microcoleus sp. BR0-C5. The sequence continues at coordinate 73,928 of NZ_JAUBTR010000013.1, read as the reverse complement.
AATTATTAGCATAAAACCCAGCAGTTCTGACCTTACTACTGGGTTTATATTTACCGCCCATTTACGCACGCTATCACATTTAAGTCAAGGATTTAAGATTAATAGCATCGCGCTCTACCGATTGAGCTACCCCCCTGCGTTTGGTAGAGGGGGCTGGATATGAGCCAGCAACCTCGATGATGTTATTTTTTCCTGACATTCGTTTTTGCGATCGGCGGTGAATGCTGAGTTTAGAGTAATAACTTGCTGTTGAATTTGTACGCAATGCTGCCTCTGCCGATTGGGCTACCCCCCTATTTTGGGTAGGAGGGACAGGAGTCGAACCTGCACTATCACATTTGTACGGTTTAAGTTGAAGTTTTAGATTGAGCTTGTACTCTGTTTATATCTTAAACTATAACTATCAAAAAAGCAAGCATTCAGCGGAAAATAAACTGAAAAATTCTTTCTCCCACTCTCTGTTCCTCAACTTCAGAATTATTAGCTTCTTCGCGGGCGAACATAACAGCTTGCTGCAAGATTTCCACCCTTTGTAGCAACTCATTGATCCGCCGTGCTGGTAAAGATCCAGAAAACTTGACCGTCCGCCAATAGCCGATCGTAATATCTTCGTAATAAACATCGACTTGAGCCGGATGGTGTTCGGTAGCTTCAGCTTTAACGTGATTGCGCGGAGTTTTAAAAGTCTTGAGAGTTTGCACCGGTTCTGTTGCCCAGCAGTCGGCCGAAGCATCGAAGTTCCAAGTCTCGGAAGCATCTAAGACGGGAAGTTTTTTGATGAATGCTTGCAAATCTGCTAACTGCTTTTCAATGAATAGCAAATAGCTGACGGGAACTTGGCTCAAAAGCACATTTCCGTCTACAGTTACGTCCGCGCGGGCGCTACAATTTGTCCAATCTTTGGTTGCTGTTACGTCGAAGAGTTTGGTCAAAACTTCAGTTGTTTTGCGGATAATCTCTTCTGCTTTGACTTCAACTTTTTTGGACTCTGGCGGCAGTTGTTCGCCTTCTTCGTCTTTGGGGCGGTATGTACGGGAGATTCCAGAAAGCACAGCGGGCTTCTGGAGTGCTTTTTGAGCTTCTGCTAGTTCTTGGACGGAGCGGCTTTTGATGCCTTTTTCGATCGCAATAATCTGATTTAAACGTGGCATTGTTCGATGTTATTGACGCTGAACTCATATCAAGCCGGGTTAATACTGATAATCAAATTGTTTGTCCTGTGGCTTTTAGGGCTTTGATAACTCTCCCTCCTCAGTACAAACCTCACGATCGTTCTTTAACCAAACTTGCTCATTTTGTAGTATGTCATACTTCGTGTAAAATTACAAGCTTTCTTTTCTAGGCGCGGTGCCAAGAAATCCCGCCGCTACCCGTGCCCAGCAATTTATCTCTCAAAAACTCGGCAAAATCTCTAGCGTCGCTACCAAAGCGTAGCAAATATCACTCTTTGTTAGCGCTGCGACTACCTCTGGAGATAGATGCGGAAATCCCTCCCAGGGCGCGTTGTCAGATCGGGAAACATTTCTTAACATATAGATAACAAAGGGAATCCGAGGAGACACCAAAAATCCTTAAGCCCTTGGGGGTGCCCCGGTTAATCAGACTTTTCGCAAACAAGGGCTAAATCAATGAACAAGCAGCAAAACTCCGAAGTTTCAGCATTTTTGCCCATGCTCCAAAAAGGCATTTGGCTGTTTGGGATTCTCTCTTGGATATTCGGGCTGACAGATAGAACTATTGCACTATTATCTGACGGATATTTGTCGGCGGTTGATATTGTCCAGCTATTTACAGCATCATTTTTCTTCATTAGCTGGCTGTTTTTAAGCCCATTTTTGGGCCTTAACTCCCAGAGTCAGCCGAAGGAAGAAGCATCTCCCTAGTTTTTAAGTTGTAATGTTAGTTTCTCGATCGCTATGAGTTTCTTCTGGGGCAAAGCGGGCCGGCCAAATGCGATCGCAGAAAAACAAAGTTCCCGCCGTCACGCACAGCGGAATCGCCAACAGATTCAACAGCGGAATGCTCACCAAACCCAAACAAACCAAACCAAAACTCCCGCTGGCCGGCAAACTCGCCCAAATTATCTCCAACTTCTCCTGAAAAGGTCGCCTCCGCCTCTCCAAAGGTGCATCTAAAAAGTCCAAACAGACAATAGTCGCGCCCAAAGCTACGCCACCCAAGCTGCTAAGAATAGAGCCGACACCAGGGAGAAAATTTAGCAGCAGCAGGGGTATACCGACGCTCAACAAAATTTGTAGTTTTCGCAGTTCAAAGGCGATCGCCCTTTGAATATCCCCAAAACTACTCGCCAAATTCATTGGTGCTTCTGCGGGCAATTGACCGTTCCGCAGCAGTTCCAATTGTTCGGAAAGTTTGCCGTACCAGGGCGAACCTAAAATCACGCCAAACTGCACTAACAAAAATCCAATTATCAGCAAAAGTCCTGACACTAGGAGTACGCGCAGCAGCCAGCCGAAAGCGACGGTTAACGCGCCGAGAAAACTCAGCCAAGCTGGCCAACTCGCAATTAGAGCATTAAATCGGACGGACAAATCGGCAACTAAAACGTCTATCCCTGCCAAACTGGGAAATAGCAAGCTTAAATAAAGACCAATACCAATTATAAAATTTAGCACCACGGGAACTAATACATAAGTCCACAGCTTGGGAGTTTGCAAAATCAGCGTGAAAGCTCGCAAAGGATAGGTGAAGCCTGCCAGGAGTCGAATTGGTGCGGTAATGGCGGCGTGGGCGGGGTTTGAATTTAGCTGTTTTGACATATTTTCTGCTTTTGAGGACTCGACTCTATTTTCTATCATCCACTTTCCATTATTATTGCTGATGAGGATTTATCGCAGGTAGCCCAACAGTGAAGCTTTTTATTTACCATACCCCGGAACTTACGCCAGCCGACAAAATGCCGGCTTGCGCGATCGCAGTTGATGTGCTGCGGGCGACTACGACAATGGCAACGGCCCTGAATAATGGGGCAGAAGCTGTCCAAGTTTTCAGCGACTTAGATAAGCTGATGGCCGAGAGCGAAAAATGGCCTGCAGATAAGCGGATTCGCGCTGGAGAGCGTGGCGGCGGCAAAGTTGACGGATTTGACATGGGGAATTCTCCCCTCGACTGCACGCCAGAAAAGGTGACTGAGAAGCGAATTTTTATCAGCACAACTAACGGTACTCGGGCTCTGCAGCGAGTGCAAGCTGCGGCAACTGTGTTAACGGCGGCTTTGATTAACCGCAAATCTGTGGTGCAGTTTTTGTTAAATAAACAGCCGGAAACTATTTGGATTGTGGGTTCTGGTTGGGAAGGGAGTTATTCGTTGGAAGATACGGTTTGTGCTGGTGCGATCGCCCAAAGTCTCCTGGCAGAAAGCGGTATTCCTGCGAGCGATTTTGCTGGTAACGATGAAGTATTTGGGGCTATTGCTCTTTATTTGCAGTGGCAAGATAGGTTGCACGAATTGTTGGAAAGGGCCAGCCACGGTCAGCGCCTCCTCGGTTTAGGTGTTATTGAAGATTTAAAATATTGCGCGCAAACGGATACTTTAGATGTGCTGCCGATGCAGCGAGAACCGGGAGTTTTGGTTAAGTCTGATTTTAAAATTCCTCAAGCTAATTTCTGGGTTCCATCATCAGAAAAAACGGCGAATTGAAATTTTCTGCGAATGCAGTATTAGGAATGAGAATTAAATAACTTACAATGCGTGATGGTTCTTGTGGGATGGGCGTCCCGCCCGTCCAGAAAGGGCGGGCGGGACGCCCAACCCCTACTCCCCACTTTCAAGAGTGTAAATTATTTAATTCGCGCTCATTAGTAAGGTGCGCCTAGGCGCACCCTACGGAAATTAGTAGGTAGTTAGTGAACAATATTTTTTTTAAGCCAGTAGAATTAAACATACTCGGTAGGAACACAAAATTGTTTTGCTCCTAGTCTATTGCAGGCAATTGAGAATTGCTGCATTCACCGCCGAACCGCTGAATTAAACACTCGGCAATTCTGGCTGCTGCACCGGGTTCTCCCATGCGCCGCCAGCCATTTTCAGCGATTAGCTGCAACCTGTCGGGGTCGCGGAGCAAAGACTGCACGGCGCCGGCAACTTCAGCGGGATGTTTGACTAAAATTAATGACGGGCCTAACAGGCGACTTTGAGCTTCTGCAAAGGCTGGAGTAAATTGCGGGCCTTTTCCGGGAATGGCGATCGCCGGTTTTCCTAAACCTACAAATTGTTCTGTAGCAGTTCCGGCCATTGCTATTGCTAAATCGGCTTCGTACAAACAATCGTTAAAACTTTGCTGAGTCAAAATCATCGTGGCGTTTCTCTGCACAAATGTCAGGGGCAATAGTAAATTAGGAGATTCTTGCTGAATTTCTTGAGCGCTAGAAACAGGAGGCCGCAAAATACTTCCTTCTCGCCGCTGTGTTCTAATTTCGCCGTCTTGTCGCCAGCCGAAAAATTCTAAACTAGGTCGCAAAGCTTCTAGATTCAACTCTGGAGAAATGGCTCCGAAAAATAACAATTTGCGATCGGCAAACAGCGATAAAATTCCGGCTACAGCCTCTACTATTAGCAGCCAATTAGCATAGGCTTCCGGCGCTCTAGAACCGGGGAGTAAGGTGATGATGAGCGATCGCTCGATTTCCCGAAACTCTGCGTCAGGGCCGTAAAAACCGGCGGGGTTTTCCGGTTCGAGTCCGTCCATCATCGGGTTTCCGAGATCGTAAGCGGGAATGCCCAGCTTTTGTAAAGTCTCGGCGGTCAGCGCGTCCCTGGCAAAAACGGCTCTACAGCGCGATCGAGTCATCAACCAGCGTTCCCAAGGCAAATAAACCGATCGCGACCAACTCCACCCACCAAAGACCCTGGATTTGCGAGCCAGAGGCCCGTCCTCGTCCCGCAAATAATACTCGGACTTGGCAGTACCGACAAAGGCATAGGGCGCGCCGCCCAGCCAAGCAAACAGCAGCGGTACAATATCCCCGCAGGCTAAAATAACGCCGTCTTGATTCCCAGACTGTTGTTGCGATCGCACCCAAGCGCGGATGGCTTTAAACTGAGCGATGGTCAACTGAAGCAGGCCGCCTTTGACATCGCGCAAAAATTCCCTCCCGTCCATGTAAATAAAGCCGCCCGAAGGCATTCGCTGCACCGGGCCGATGATGCGGGCGTTTTCTAGTTGAGCGAAAGCTTGCCCTTCACCCACTAGCGGAAACACGGCTAATTCTGGCGGATGCGGGTGCTGTTGCAGTTCCTGCAAGATGCGAAGGGCGATCGCGTCTTCTCCGTGGCCGTTACTGAGGCAAAGTAATTTCAATCCCAACTCTCTCAAAAACTGTCTCTGAATATATAGAAGCAAGATTAGCCGCAGGATGCAAGGTGGTATAGCCGGATGTTGAAGTAAGTGGATCGCCGATCGCACGAGTCCGGGACTTTTTGGTAAAATAGCAGATGAAACTCTATTTTATAGGTAAAATCGGATGGTACAAACCCTGCCAAAATCTTTGACTCTCCAAGAGTTTCTGAAGTTGCCAGAAACCAAACCTGCCAGCGAGTACATTGACGGTGCAATCATTCAAAAACCCATGCCTCAAGGAGAACATAGTGTCATTCAAGGCGAGTTGACAAGTGCTGCTAATGCTACTCTCAAACCTCAAAAGGTGGCGCGAGCATTTCCAGAACTACGGTGCATTTTTGGCGGTCGAGCGATCGTTCCAGACGTGACTGTATTCACTTGGGAGCGCATTCCCCGTAAAGAAAATGGTGGTGTGGCAAATGTGTTTGCGATCGCCCCGGATTGGACAATTGAAATCCTCTCCCCCGACCAAAGCCAAACTAAAGTTACTAAAAATATTTTACATTGTCTCAAGCACGGAACTCAAATGGGTTGGTTAATCGATCCAGAGGAGCGATCGGTTTTTGTATATCGGCCGACTCAATCAACTGAGGTGTTTGACGAACCGGAACAGTTATTGCCCATGCCATTTTTTGCCAGGGAATTGCAACTGACAGTAGGAGAATTATTTGGTTGGCTATTAGAGTGATATCATGTCCGGTCGCTCGATCGGACATGATATCACTACTGACCACTGACTACTGACTACTGACCGAAAGCATCCAGGATACAAGCCCCCGGATTCATCCGTCCAGAAATAAAAAACCTGTATCCGAGAAACTTGCCCCCCGAATTTATCCGTGGAGTCAATACTTCAATTCTTTAATCTAAAATCTAAAATCTAAAATCGATTGACTACTGACTACTGACTACTGACTACTGACTACTGACCATCGATATATTGGTTTAAAGTATTCCGAATTTGTTTGAGCTGAAATCCCTTAGCAAGTTGGCGCAGCTTCAAGACAAACGGCACTAGATTAGGTTCTAAAGTCTCCAGCTTAGCACTCTCCTCAAAAATTTCTTCAATGTCGCCCATAGCTGCGAGTTTCAAAAGTTTTGCTACCGACTCAGAAGCCGCAGGTAACAGAGAAGAATAAGCAGGAAAATTAGAGGCTGGTGACAAACTGGGAGTTTTGCGCTTGTTGTTTTCCGAAGATTCCCCATAAATCCATTCTAGTCCCAAATGCACGCGCAACTGTTCCAAAAAGTGATTTGCTTCGATCGGTTTGGGAAGAAAAGCATCGTACCCTGCGAGGATGCTATCTTGCTGCATAGCCTCGAAAACGCTAGCTGACATAGCGATTAACACAACATCTTTTACTTCCGGCAACTGCCGCAGTTTTCTTGCACTTTCTAAGCCATCCATTACAGGCATCCGCAAGTCCATTAAAATCACATCTGGTTGAAATTCAACTGTTTTGCAGAGGCATTCTTGCCCGTTTTGGGCCTCGACAACATCAAATCCCAAACGCCGCAGCAGCCTGCACAACAAATCGCGATCTAGTTGATTGTCATCGACGATTAGCACTTTCCGCTTGTTGCCGATAAAACCGACAACCCAGCGTTTTTCCTGCAAAGGAGACACCTCCAAGTACCGTTTAGCTGCTGGCAATTCTAAATCTACCCAAAAAGTGCTGCCTTTTCCCAAAGTGCTGTGAACGCGAATTTCGGCACCCATTAGTTTCGCTAATTTCTGGCTAATCGAGAGTCCGAGACCTGTACCTTCAACAAATGTATTGGATCCTACTTGGTGGAAAGGCAAAAATATTTCTTCTAACTTGCTTTGCTCTATTCCCGTGCCGGTATCCTCGACTTGAAAGCGGATTTTTAAAGCGTGTTTGGCTGCGATCGCCTTGTGGGCGAAGCGCATATAATTTTCTTTCAGTTCCGAACTCAAAGTCGAGAACTCATAATTTTCTCCTTGCCCTCGAATCCAGGCCCCTGTGCCGACATAGCCGACTTTGAAAGTCACACCGCCACTGTTAGTAAATTTAACGGCATTGCTGAGTAAATTTATGAGAATTTGGCGCAATATTTTTGGATCGACACGAACGCAGCTAGGCAGGGGAGAGACTTGTTCGTAATTGAAGAAAATTTCTTTTTGAGAGGTCCGCATCTGAAAGAGATCAGCAATGTTTTTCGTAAAATTTAGAAAATTTAACTCTTCCGGGTAGAGTTCCATTTTTCTAGCTTCAATTTTGGAAAGATCTAAAACATCGTTGATTAACATCAGCAGGTGTTGACCGCACTGTTGAATATTGCTGAGACTTTCTTGGTGATCTGAGTTTAAGTCTTTGTCGGTTTTGAGGATTTGAGCGTAACCTAAAACGCCGTTTAAAGGCGTGCGTAGTTCGTGGCTCATATTGGCAAGAAATTCGCTTTTGGCGCGGTTGGCGCTTTCTGCGGCTAATGCAGCTTGTTGGAGGGCCGATTCTGCAAGTTTGCGATCGGCAATTTCGGTTTGTGCTTGTTCAAATAGCGTCGATTGCTGGATCGCGATCGCCAATTGCACGCACAATTGCCGGAGGGATTCTATTTCTGAGGCATCCCAGGGACGGGGACCGCTGCAATCCTGGGCGATCAGCAGTCCCCAGAGCTGATTTTCTGCGGTCTGTTGGGTCGGGGAAATGTTTTCTCGTGCTTTTAAAATCGGTACTATTAAGTTAGCTTTTACTTCAATTCCTTCGAGAAACTGTATGTGGCATTCCGTCAAATTTTCCAGGTAAATATTTTCCATACATCTAATACCGCCTTGCTGATAAATATCAACAAATTTCTCTTTAAAACAGCCATCAAGATTGTTAAAATTTCGCAGCGAAATTCTATCTTTTGCCACTGATTCCACAACTACAAAGCCGCTCCAGTCGGGATTAAAACGGTAAATAACTGTGCGGTCTGTTTGCAAAAAGTGCCGCACTTCTTCGACAGCAGTGCTGAGGACTTCTTCTAAATTTAGGGAGGAGCGAATGCGATCGAGCATGGCAACTACCAGCCGTTCTCGCCTTAATTGCTGCTGCAGTGCTATCTCCGCTTGTTTGCGTTCGGTGATGTCGGTAATTACTCCCACTAACCCGATTAAATGACCAGTTTCATCTTTAATGCCGTCGGCGCGAAATAAAGTTGTTACCAGTTTGTTGTTTTTAGTGTTGATTTTGAGTTCGCCTTGCCAAGATTTGCCTTTACGGATCGTTTTAAACATTTCTAGCAGCACTTTAGTTTGGGGGTAAATTGCTGTTAATCCGCCTGCTGTGTTTAGTTCTTCTGCGGTGTAGCCGTACTGTTGAACAAAGGCTTGATTGTGGTATAGCGATCGCCCTGTCAAGTCAGCAATGCCGATCGCATCGCTGGTGCTTTCCACCGCTTGAGTAACTCGCAGCAAATCTAATTCTGCTTGTTTGCGATCGCTAATATCAGTAATAGTGCCGATATAGCCTTTAATTTCCTGCTTGTCTCCGATTTCTGCAATTGCCTGACCGATCACCCAGATTACACGACCATCTGGACGCTGAAATCGGTATTCTGATTTAAAAGGAATTTTCTCAAAAATTGCTTGATGCCATTCATTTTTTACCCGCTCCGTATCATCGGGGTGTATGGCATTCATCCAGCCAGTTTCTGCTGCAAATTCTGCGTTTAATCCCGTAATTTCGTTCCACCGCTGATTCACATAAAGGCAATTTCCCAAGGTGTCGGTATGGAATATGCAAACTGGCGATGCTTCTGCTAAAGTTTGGTAGCGGCGCTGGCTCGATCGCAGGGCTGATTCTACCTGTTTTCTATTAGTTATATCGCGGACTATAGAAATGATTTCGCCACCGACAAGCATTGTCAGCGACAATTCTTGAGGGAACTTAGTACCGTCACGGCGCTGACCGATTGCTTCTATATTGCAGTACCCTTTTTGCAGAAGCATCGGCATTATTTGTAATTCAAAAAATATATTTTCTGTTTTGCTGTAGAGCATTTTCCATTTCTTCCCATACAGTTCGCTAGGGCTAGCCAAGCCGTACATTTTGAGATAAGCGTCGTTGGAATAAATACATTCTTTATTATTATTAAAAATCGCGATTCCGTCATAAGCAGCTGCCATTGCTACTGCTTGGCGCTGGAGTTGAGACTCTGCTTGTTTACGAGACGTAATGTCGTGGCCGACTGAGTAGATTAAACCTTCTTCGCTAAATGGCGATGCCGTCCACAGGAAGCATTTGTAAGAACCGTCTTTGCAGATGTAGCGGTTTTCAAAGGAGATACTGGACGTACCTGCTATTAGTTTTGCTCCTTCGGCTGCGGTAGCTTTTCGATCGTCTGGATGAACAAATTCGATCATTGGCTTGGCAAACAATTCACTAATACTGTAGCCTAAAGCTGTTGACCAAGCTGGGTTTAAACGTTTAAAATGACCGTCAAAACCTACAATACAAAGCAAGTCTAAGGAGATGGTGAAAAACCGATAGCGCTCTATTTGTGCCTGCTTTAATTCAGTGATATCCATCACTAAACCGTCCCAGAGAATATCGCCTTCGCTGCCAGATTTGCTCTCATTATTGAGCCTTTCTGGTCTCGCAGATCCTTGCAGCCACTTAACTTTTCCAGATGGTAAAGTCTGCCGCCACTGCTGCTGCCAAGGTTCCAGCGTAGTGGCTGAAATTGCGATCGATGCTTTTAAATCTAAGAGGTCGTCTGGGTGAATTCCCTTGGAAATCAGTTCCGCATTTTGCTCTATTGCTTCTGCCTCTAATTCGTAGAGTTGCCGGCTCCCTGAAGAGATGTAGGGGAAAGATATTTTTCCAGTGGCTGACCTTCGTAATTGATAAATTATTCCCGGCAGGTTAGCTACCAATTTTTGAAAGCGAGCTTCGCTTTCTTCCAGGGCTTTTTGTTGCTGTCTGTATTCGGTAAAATCTCTAATTGTACCCACTATTACTTTACTGCCGTCAGCTATTTTGAAGACGCTTTTTTTGGTAGAAATTATGTGTTTTTTTCCGACCGAGTCTGTGAATTCTTCTTCGGTTTCCAAGCAGACACCCGTTGTCAATACTTCTTCATCTTTTGTCCAAAAAACAGCAGCTTCTGATGGGGGGAAAAAGTCATAATCTGATTTGCCGATCAGTTCTTGCCGCGATTTCCCGACCAACTGACAAAAAGCATCATTTAATATCATCCAGCGGTGTTGCTCGTCTTTGACAAAAATTGGGTCTGGCGTAGCATTTATGGTGTGGTTTAAAAATTCTTCGGACGCTTTCAGTTTTGCTTCGTAGCGGTAGCGATCGCTCACGTCTAAGACTACTTCGATTATCCGGTCGATAGACCCGTCCAGGCGGCGGATGCAGCGCAGGGAAACTCGCGTGTGAACTATTTCGCCGTTTTTTCTGAGCCACTTTTTGTCTAAGATGTAACCGTCGAGCCTACCTGTTAACATCTGAGAAAATTTTTCACAATTAGCCTCCAAATCCTCTGGATGAGTCAACTCTAGCCAATTCTTTTGCACGAGTTCGTAGCGCTCATAGCCCAGCAAATTGCACAGGGCATCGTTAACTTCTATCCAGTGGCAATTTAGAGGAATTTCGCTATCAATAATTGGAGCGATGATGGCAATGCCGATCAGGGAATTTTCCACCACCGAGCGATATTTTTCTTCACTTTTTCGCAAAGCATCTTGACTGTTCTGGCGTTCTATGGCGTAACGGAGCGATCGAATTAACAGTTCGCTGTCGATTTTTCTTTTTACCAAATAATCCTGTACGCCGACCGAAATCAACCGCAGGGCAAGTTCTTCGTCGTTTTGGGCGGTCAGAACTACGATCGGCACATTTACCCCGTACTCTTGTACGCGAGCCACAGTCTCGATTCCCAGACTATCTGGCAATGAAAGGTCTAATAAAATTATGTCAAAAGTTTCTTGATTCAATCGCTGCTGCGCCTCGCTGAGGCGCTCTACTTTCGTCAGCACTATACGCTGCGCGCCGCCTATTTCTGACAGCAAATCTTCAATCAGCTCAGCTTCATGAGGGTTGTCTTCTACTAACAGAACTTTAAAGCAGATAGGAGGCAAAGCTAAGTTAAAAACTGCTTTCATAATATTTTTGTATCAAGTAAATATTAAACTAACTTGGATTTTACCTTTTATTTTCACTGCCATCATTCAATTGCACGTACACAGAGAGCGATCGTCATATTTGGGAGGGTAAGCAAGCGTTACTAAAATTATGTTTAATAAATAAAATTATATCACGCACCAACTCGACTGTCAACGGAAAATGTTTTTTATTCTAACGGGCAATTTATACAACTAATAAAAGCAATGCAACTGTACCCCATATCCCCACCCTGATACTCACACTCCTTCCCAATTATTCAAGGCTTTCATCTCCCCTATTAAATAGTATTAACTTCTAAATTATATCTTCTCGGTTAGGATTTATAATATAGAAACTAATTAATCTTACCTACGTTATAGCTGATACCTTTTGGCGAAATTATTCTTCAATTAAGCCAGAGTAAAGTAAAAAGTAGAACCTTGCTCCGGTTCCGATTCCACCCAGATACATCCGCCGTGAAGTTCCACAATTTTTTGACAAATTGCTAAACCAATACCTGTCCCCGAATATTCTTTTTGAGTGTGCAAGCGCTGGAAAATTTGAAAAATGCGTTTTTGATGCTGCGGAGCAATCCCAATTCCATTATCTGAGACAGAAATTAACCAGTTTTCCTCCTGCTGGCAAGCGGTAATATGAACCACAGGCGGTGCATCGTGGCGATATTTAATCGCATTGCTGACTAAATTTTGAAAGAGCTGTACGAGTTGAGAAATATCCCCCATTACCGCGGGTAATTCGCTGTAGGTGACAACGGCTTTAGTCTCGTGGATCGCCCCTTGCAGGTTCGCGAGTGCTTGCTCTACTGCATGATTGCAATCTGTCAGTTGAAAAGGTTTCCGACTCCGGCCCACGCGCGAATATTCGAGTAAATCGTCAATTAAAGTTTGCATTCTGGTGCAGCCCTGAACGATATTACCGATAAACTTACTACCTTGGCTGTCGAGTTGGTCTTTGTAGCGTTTTTCTAAAAGTTGAGCGTAACTGGCAATGGTTGCTAAAGGCGCTTGCAAGTCGTGAGAAGCCACATAAGCAAATTGTTCTAGTTCTGCATTTGAACGCGCCAATTCTTGGTTAGATTTTAAGAGAGCAGATTCGGCGCGCTGGCGGTGGGATATCTCTTGTTGGAGTACCAAGTTTTGCTCTTGCAGAGCTTTTTCAACAGCGCGACGGGTGCTGATTTCTTGTTGCAAGATTTGGTTTTTTTCCTGAAGAGTTTTTTCGACGGCTAAGCGGCTCGTGATTTCTTCTTGCAGCAGCATATTTTGTTCTTTTAGCTGCTTTTGTAAATTACGCAGGCTGAGGTGACTTTCGATGCGGGCGAGCACTTCTTCAAACTGAAATGGCTTGCTGATATAGTCAACAGCTCCCACAGCAAATGCGTTTACTTTGTCAAATACTTCATCTTTAGCGCTGATAAAAATTACCGGAATTTCGCGAGTTTTTGCTTCTATTTTTAAGTGCTGACAGACTTCGTAGCCGTTCATTTCCGGCATCATTATGTCGAGCAAAATCAAATCTGGTGGATTAGAATTGCAGGCTCTCAAAGCCATTTTTCCGTTAATCACGCAGCGGGGGGTGTACCCCCTCTGAGTCAACATCGTAGACAACAGACGCAGGTTTTCTGGTGTATCGTCTACTACTAAAATGTTTCCTAACGGCGTCCCTGGTTGCTGATTGTTCATTGATTATTTCCCTGTTCAGGTTTTCTTCACAAAAAATGTTGGCAGCTATTTTATTTATGAATTACGGAAAACACCCGGTTTCTAGTAGGAATATTGGGGAAATAAAGCGAGGAATCCGCTCATAAACCAGGTGTTTAGCCGTTTCTACACAAGTAAGTTTTGTTATTGTTCGTTTACCAACCCTCAAATCCCCAGCAGCAGAGTCAAAGCATTATTGTTCCAAGTCAATCCTTTGTCTAAAACTTTAAATCCTGCGACTTCGCACATAGCTTCTAAAGCCGAAGCTGTAGGAAGCCACCACCACGGCCCAAAGTCGTTGATGTCAAAAACTACTTTCTGAATTACTCCTAAAATGGGTGCACCGTCGGTGTGTTGCTGCCAGTAAGTTGTTAAGATAGCTCGTTCTGGTTCGCCTAAAGCGGGAATGAAGATTACCCCAGAAGCTGGAATTTCGTAGCGTCCCCGCTCGTTTTCTATAACTTCTTGAGTAATAGCTGAAGTTAAGATTAAATACTCCCCAGTTATTTGACGCAAACTCGTTAAAATTTGCAAAGGGTGAGGGTGATGGTACAAAACTCCTGCACAGTGAACTACATCGTAAGGATCGCCAATGTCTGCAAGCTGAATTTGAGTTATATCTCGATTAATACAATTATAATTAGCAATATTTAAACTTGTCATGCGATCGTGAAAATCTTGCCACCAGTGGATGGATGCGGGCATGGCATCAATCATTGTCAGAGAAACTGCACCGTATTTGCTAGCTACAGATACTTTTTCGCTGACAGTTCCCCACAAGCCGCCGACTTCTGCAAAAGTCTTGCCTTTGACTACTCGGGCGATATAGCGATCGCGAATATCCTTAGCCTCTAACTCTAATAATAGAGTAGATTCCCCTGTTTGACGCTGTTTTTCTAAAATCTCCTCTAATTTTTGGGATATTTCGGGATCTTTTGGTCTAATTTCTAATGCCATCAAGTACAACATTATGGCTTCGTTAAGCCGATCGCTCTCAGCAAACTTTTGGGCTATTTCGCAGTAAAATTCAGGAGCGTGCAGGGGCTGCATTTCGTGGTGATAGTAGCTAGTTGCTACATCTGAATCTACCGGAGTTCTTTTGATTAGAGCCTCACCTAACTTTATGTAAATTTTTGGTAGAGACGGCTCGATTTGAAGCGCACAAAGGTAGGCGGCAACAGCATCGTTCCATGCGTGACTTCCACTCAAAGCATCGCCTAAATTGTAATAAGACCAAGAAATACTGGGATTAAGTTCAATAGCACGTTGGTAAGCGGTAGCTGCGGCTTTCCACTGTTGAGTTTTTAACAGCGCTTCTCCTAAATTGTGGTAAGTCCAAGAGAATTCGGGATTGAGTGCGATCGCCCGCCGATAAGCGAGTGCTGCGGCTTCAAACTTTTGAAGTTTAACTAAAGTCAAAGCTAAGTTATAATGAGACCAAAATAAATCCGCATTTAGTGCGATCGCCCGTTCGTATGCAGCCTCAGCTTCTGACCATTTTTCTAGTTTAAAAAGAGCATCTCCTAACTTGTGAAAAGCAGCGAAAAAATTCGGGTCTACTTCAGTAGCGCGCTGGTAAGCTGCGGCGGATTCAGACCATTCTTGTAATCGATCGCAAGCTGCACCGATGCTGTAGTAAGACCAAGAATAATCCGGGTTAATTTCAACAGCCGTGCGGTAGGCGATCGCAGCTTCTTGCCATTTTTCTAAATTGAGCAGCACGCTACCTAAGTTGTAGTAGGACAAAAAAGAATTGGGATTTAAATCAATACTTTTTCGGTAGGCAGCCTCCGCTTCGCGCCAGAGTTCCTTAGCTTGCAAAACATTGCCTAATTTGTAATGAAACTCCGAAATTTCCGGCTGGAGTTGAATAGCTTTGCGGTAGTGAATAATAGCTTCGTCCCACTTTTTTAGCTCGCTAGCAGCTTCTGCTAATTGGGAGTAAGCTTCGCAAAAACTCGGGTTTAAATAAATCGTGCGGTGGTAACAAGTTAGCGCTTTTTCTGGCTTTTTTTGCGCCAACAAAGTATTACCTAAATCGAGATATTCTTCCGCTATCTCTATCGGTTCCACCATGAGTGCTTGATACCAACAGTCTGCTGCTTCCTCAGCTTGACCGACTTGGGTAAATATCCGGCTCAAATTACGGTAAAATCCTGCAAAGTTTGGTTGGAGGGAGATGGCTTTTTGGTAACAGCCGATCGCCTCTTGCCACTGTTCCAAAGTAGCGCAGAGAGTGCCGAGGTTAGCAAAAGCTTCGGCAAAATCCGGTTGGTGAGCGATCGCAACTTTATACCAATACCTTGCGTCTTCTAGTTTACCCTGAGCTTGCAGCGCCTTTCCCAAGGTCTTGCAAGTCTCTGCAGAGTTGGGTTCAGATGCCAAAACTTGTTGGCAAAGTGCGATCGCCCGATCGAAGTTGCCTGTAGCTAAATAAATTTCTGCCTGCTGCTGGAAATTCACTTGCACTGTTTCTGAATTCATTTTTTTTTTCGTTTGAGTAATGATTACCTGTATGATTATATGCTAGAATTTGCCAAACTTCAAATTTCTGTAAGTAGAGCTACCGAGCACAGAATAGTGCGGAATCTCCGCGACATTAATATAAACTAGATAATCATAGGTTAACAGCGAGCTAAATAATGTCAACACCTACTCGAACACCGCTATTAAGCGTAATTATACCTGTATATAATGGATCTCGCTACATCGTACAAGCGGTGGAGAGCGCCCTATGTCAAACTTTTACTAATTTGGAGATTATAGTTGTAGACGATGGTTCGACAGATCGCACGCAGCAAGTATTGCAGCCTTATTTTGACAAAATTCGCTACATATATCAGGAAAATCAAGGAGTAGCAGCCGCCAGAAATATTGCTTGCCAACTAGCGCAAGGCGAATTTTTGGCATTTCTAGATGCCGATGACTATTTCCTACCATCCAAGCTAGAGAAACAACTAGCTTGCTTTGACGCTGACCCCGCATTAGATATGGTGCAAACAGGTTGGCTGATGGTCGATGAAACAGGGAAAGATATTTTTGAAATGAAGCCTTGGCAGCAAGCGCCTAAATTAGATTTAGAAAGCTTTATTATATTTAAATGCGTGCGTCCTAGTGCGATGATGCTGCGCCGCAAGTGGTGGGAAAAATTGGGCGGTTTCAATGATAATTTTCCCTTGGCTGAAGATTTAGACTTTGCCTTGCGTTTAGCTTTAAAGGGGTGCAAAGCAGTTTGGTTAGAAGAGATTCTTACCTGTTATCGCCAGCACAACTCTAATATCATGTCAAGCGGTTTGCCGCTAATGAAGAATACAGAAATTTTGATGAAAGAATTCTTCAATCGACCTGATTTGCCTGAGTCAATCCGCCAGTTAAAAAACCAGGAACGCTATCTATGCTTCAAGTGGCTGGCCTGGCGTATGTACCGCGACGGTCATCTAGCAGAGATGGCCCAGTGTTTGGAAAAATCATTGCAATATACGCCTTTTTCGCCCACCAAAACAGTCTTGAGTTGGCTGGAAACTTTTAAGATAGCTTCTGAAGAATACGGTGAAAATTTTGATGCTTATTCGCTGAGTAAGTTAGTGGAATGGCAAGAGATAATTGTGATGGTGATGACTAATCCACCCCAATCTCAACAGAGTTCTATTCCCACACCTTCAAAACCGCGTGAAGCGAAGCTATCCCGTAGGGAAACGCACATTTTACTCTACAACGCCGACGATCCGGGCGTGGGAGGATTAGCGCAGTACAACCATGCCATTCTCTGTCAGTTAGCCTTGTTGGGCTATCAAGTTACTTGCGTGCAAACCAAACATTCTAGCCCCTTGCTTGAGCGAGAACGAGAGTTAGGTATAGAGCACTTGTGGCTGGATTTTAGCAGCCATAGAGATTTAGCGCGGGTGTTAAGAAATACTGAGGATGCACAAGAGATTTTTTCTACTAATAAACCTGATCTGATTATTTTTAGCGATGGCTGGCCCTATTCCAATTTTGCAGTTAAACAGGTAGTTATTCAGATGGGAATACCATACATGATGGTAATCGGGTTAGTGATGCCAGATCACGCAAATTTTGCCTACGGGGATGTAGTGCCTTATCGAGAGGGAGTGCTGTATCAGTGCCTGCAAGCTAGAGCGGTGATTGTTGGCGCTTATGAACATTTGAATTTATTGCGCGATGACTTTGATTTACCCAAAGATAAGGGGCAAGTGATTTACTTGGGGCGCTCTCCTGAATATTTTGCACCTCCTAATCCTTCGGCTCGCCAACGCCTACGGCAAGAGTTAAAAATTCCTGAAGATGCGATTGTTTGTTTCACATCTGCTCGATTGGCACCTGTTAAAGGGCATCGATATCAGATCGAAGCAATCAAGCAGTTGAAACAATCTCCCGTGTGGTCTAAACTGTATTTTGTATGGGCCGGGAATGGTGATGGAAGCTATTGCGATGTAGAAAGAGAATTGAGGGAAGCTGTTAAAGAGTTAGGAGTGAGCGATCGCGTGAAGTTGATCGGACAGCGCTGGGATATCCTAGATTGGCTGGATGCTAGCGACATATTCATTTTGACATCTCTCGGCGATGCAGCACCTTCTTTTGCAGTCATGGAAGCGATGGCTAAAGGATTGCCCGTAGTTGCTTCGGCAGCGGGCGGGATTCCAGAAGGACTCGGCGATACTGGGAAGTTGTTGCCCGATCCGAATACCGATCCGGAGGGAACAGCGAGGGAATTGGCGGAAACTTTAGAAGCTTGGGCGATGAATCCAGAATTGCGGCATCAAATCGGTCAAGCTTGCAAGCAGCGGGCCGAAAAACTGTTTAAAGAGGAACGGATGTTGGCAGAGTCGATTGAGGCGATCGAAAAAGCTTTACTTTCCGATTGCGAAAGAAATCAATTTGTTACTCAACAACAGGTGCAGGGGTGGATGGCGAAGGTAGAAAGCCGCGTGCGCTACAACTTTTTAGTGTGGAAAGCGTGGCACGCTTACTGTCAAGAAGATCTAATCGGGATGCAAAATAGCCTTCAAGAATCTTTGCAGTGTACGCCTTTTTTGAGTACAGAGACGATGTTAAACTGGATAGAATCTTTTGGCAATTTTTCATCGGCAAAAGGGCATCATTTAGATACATATTCTCTGACTAACTCAGCCGAATGGCAACAATTGGTACAGGGCTTACAGGGCATTGAATCTGTATTTTTTCTCCCCTAAAACACCAGATTGACCTTTTAAATTGAGGTGGCTGTCAGCAGTATAGCCACAAATATCAGTAAAATTGTATTTTACAGGCCCAACAACGATCAAAAATCTGTGTATCGGCGTCTAAATCTGTGTTGTGTTCCCAAACCATTCGTTATCACCGAGCAAACTCATGTCAATAGCAAATCCGACACCGCGAGTAAGTGTAATTATTCCAGCATATAATGGATCTCGCTACATCGCGCAAGCGGTAGAAAGCGTCATCAGCCAAACCTATAAAAACTGGGAAATTATCGTCGTAGACGACGGCTCAACCGACGACACCCGTCAAGCATTGCAGCCTTATGTTGAAAAAATTCGCTATGTTTATCAGGAAAACCAAGGAGTAGCTGCCGCCCGCAACCGAGGAATTCAGGAATCCCGAGGTGAATTAATTGCTTTTTTAGATCAAGATGACTTTTTCTTGTCCGATAAGTTAGCTGGACAAGTGGCGTTATTTGACGCTCAGCCATCACTAGGAATTGTTAATAGTGGCTGGCGAATTGTTAAAGACCAAGGCGAAAGTATTGGCGATATAAAACCCTGGGAATACTTTCCTCAGCTCGACTTAAAAACCTGGATTGTTTATATGCCCCTACTTCCCAGCGCCATGATGTTTTCGCGGGCGTGGCTGGAACGAGTCGGTGGCTTTGATTCTCAGTATGATTCAGTAGATGATGCCGACTTAATTGTGCGTTTATCACTATCTGGGTGCGAAGCTGTTTGGTTGCCTCAAGTGACAGTATGCTACCGCCAGCACGGGCAAAATGTGTCCATCCAGAGAGCGATAAAACAGGCAAACCTTTGTATTAAATTAAAGCAAAATTTCTTCAGTAGAGCCGACTTACCAGAGGACATCCGCCAATTAGAAAAGCTTGCTTTTTATGAGGCTCTGACATGGATGGCGTGGCAACTGTACTACAGTGGCTATCCGGCAGAAATGACTGACTATTTGCAAAAATCTTTGGATTATACCCCGTACTCCCTGACAGCAACTATAGCAGATTGGGTAAAGCGCATCACCGGAATTGCTAAGACCTACGGCTGCCAAATCGAGGCTATTGCTATGGGAAAATTACCAGAATGGAAACAGTTAATAGCTAGTATCATCACTCCCAAAAAAGTACGCGTCAGTGTCATTATCCCGACTTATAACTGCGAGCGCTACATTCTCAAAGCCGTAGAGAGCGTTCTCAGTCAGAGTTATGAAAACTGGGAAATTATCGTCGTAGATGACGGTTCAACAGACAATACCAGCCAAGTTTTAGCACCTTACCTCGATTTAATTCAATACATCTATCAAGATAACCAAGGAGCAGCCCTGGCCCGAAATCGTGCTTGTAAGTTAGCACGAGGGGAATTTTTAGCTTTTTTAGATGCGGACGACTTCTTCTTACCAGAAAAACTAGAAAAACAAGTAGCTTGCTTTGACGCTGACCCCACATTAGATTTGGTGCAAACAGGTTGGCTTATCGTTGGCAAAAACGACGAAGGCATCTATGGAGTAAAGCCTTGGGAAGGATCACCAAAATTAGATTTAGAAACTTTTGTTTTGTACAAATCAGTGCGTCCCAGCGCCATGATGCTGCGGCGAGAGTGGTGGGAACGCTTGGGGGGTTTCGATCATCGCTTGCCGCCAACCGAAGATTTAGATTTTGTCCTACGTTTAGCTTTAAAAGGCTGCAAATCAGTTTGGTTAAAAGAGATATTAACCTGCTATCGCCAGCACGACAGTAATCTCATGTCCAGCGGCTCCAAAGTAATGAAAAATATGGAAATTGTGATGGAGCAATTTTTCGCGCGCCTAGACTTACCTCAGTACATCCGCGACTTGAAACGCGAGGAACGTTACAGGTGTTTAGTATGGCTAGCGTGGCGGATGTACCGTGATGGATATTTGGCAGAGATGGTCGAGTGTTTGGAGAAATCTCTTCATTACACTCCTTTTACAGGTACGGAAACAGTATTTAAATGGTTAGAAACTTTTAGGAGTGTTTCGCAAGAATACGGGTTCGACTTTGATACTTATGCCTTAACCAATTTAAAAGAGTGGCAAGAGATCGTAGTGGTTGCTGCTAACAATACTCCTCAGTTTCAACCTGCACATATTTCGATTTCCCAACCGCCAAAAGCCCGCCTACTACTGTACGCAGAAGACCACGGAGTGGGAGGTTTAGCTCAGTTCAACCACTCGCTGATGTGTAAATTAGTAGCGGAAGGCTACCAAGTTATTAGCGTTCAAACTAAAGCTTCTCACCCTTTAATTGCCGAACAAAAACAGTTAGGTATCGAACATATTTGGCTGGATTTTGACACAATAAAAGAGTTTTTGCGAGGTACTTACAATTTAGGCGATGCTGAAAAAATTTACGCGCAGGCTCAACCGGATTTAATTATATTTAGCGACGGCTCGCCGATGGCCAATTTTGCGGCAAAACAAGTTGCTATTAAGCAGAATATACCGTACATAGTTACTCTCGGTTATATCGATCGCAATTATGAAACTTTCGATCGGGGCGATCAAATTCCCTATTTGGAGGCTGTCTCCTATCAGTACGGTTTAGCCAAAGCAGTAGTAGCAGTGTCCCAGGAAAATTTAAACTTGTTCAAAAGAATTTTTAAAGTGCCTCTAAAACGAGGCAAACTTATTTATTATGGGAGACCGAACAGTTATTTTGAGCCGCCGAATCTTTCCACTCGCCAACGCCTGCGTCAAGAACAAGGAATCCCTGAAAATGCTGTCGTTTGTTTTACGGCGGCGAGATTGACTCCACTTAAAGGATATCAGTATCAATTGCAGGCGATCGCCCAATTGAAAATACGTCCAATTTGGCCCCAAATTTACTTTGTTTGGGCCGGGCCGGGGTCTACTACTCACGACAATCTGGAACCTGAATTAAGAGCAACTGTGAGCAAATTGGGAGTAGAAGAACAGGTTAAATTCTTAGGACAGCGCTGGGATATTGCCGATTGGCTCGACGCCAGCGACATCTTTATTTTATCTTCCCAAGCAGAAGGAATGCCGTTAGCAATTATGGAAGCAATGGCGAAAGGATTGCCCGTAATTGCCACAGCAGTCAGCGGGATTCCTGAAGAATTGGGAGATACAGGAAAGTTGCTCCCCGATCCTACAATCGACCCAGAAGGAACAGTAAAAGAGTTGGTAAAAACCGTGGAAATATGGGCAGAAAATCCCGAATCGCGTAGACTTGCAGGACAAGCGTGCAAAGCGCGAGCCCAAGAACTATTCAAAGAAGAACGGATGCTTCGGGAATATGGAGAAATAATTGAACAGGCATTGGTAAGTGACGATGAGAGCGACAGTTTCTCTATTAGTCCGAAACTCAAAAAGCAGCTACAGCAAGTGGATAGCCTCCTGAAATACTATTATTTAGTGTGGAAAGCTTGGGAGGCTTACGATCGGCGAGATATGTCCGAGATGATGAACAATTTGCAATCTGCTTGGGCCTGCACACCTTATTTGACCACAGAAACTATCTTTCATTGGGTGCAAAATTTTAGTGTTTTTGCTGCGGAAAAAGGAGTTAATTTCGATATCAACGAGCTGCTCAAGTCCCGATCGTGGCAACAAGTGATAGAATCAATACAGGGTTTTGAAGTGTTTTCATCGGTGCGTTAAAACTGAGATATTGCAGCATTCTTAGGAACGGGCTCTCCGGCCCATTCCACAAAACATCAACCAAACAAAAGATAT
This sequence comes from Microcoleus sp. BR0-C5, assembly GCF_036705045.1. NCBI lineage: Bacteria > Bacillati > Cyanobacteriota > Cyanophyceae > Oscillatoriales > Microcoleaceae > Microcoleus > Microcoleus sp. BR0-C5. Next base: position 51,776 of record NZ_JAUBTR010000013.1, on the reverse strand, counting down.
GCAATTTACATTCAAGTTCCCACGTATTAATAAACTGCTGCTAATTTGTTTAGCTATTGTCACTGTTCTGTTAATAGCCTATTGGGGACAGCCAAGAGCGATCGCCCAACTGCGATCTAACGTTACAGTAGATTTTGGACAGCCAGCCACCGGTACCATTTCCATGAGTGGCATCCTGCACGGAATCGATACCGCAAAACCGCCGGATAGCTCGATCAAACCCTTGCAGCCGAAACTTTGGCGGGCGGGGAGACTCGATATTTACGATCGCATAATCGCCAGCGGAGCCGAGTTTCAGTTAGTAGTCAGCGACTTGTGGGGCTACGGTAGCAATCCCAATGGCTGGCCCTATCAAAACTACCCCGCATGGGAAGCATTCGTGCGGCAATTAGCCCAGCAAAATAAAGGCAAGAAAATTATTTGGGATGTATGGAATGAGCCAGATTGGAAAGATCCATTTTGGAACGGAAGCAGAGAACAATTCTTTGAAACTTACAAAAGAGCTTACAAAATCTTGCGGGAAGAATTGGGGCCGTCAGCAATGATTGGCGGGCCCAGCCTCGGCCGCTACAGCAAAGAATATCTCGCCGCTTTTTTGGATTACTGCAAGGCTAACAAACTTGAAGTTAATTTCCTCTCATGGCACGAACTTAACGACACGATGATCTTATTTGTTGACGATCACGTAATTGAGGCTAAACGCAATTTTCAGCAAAGTCCCTCTTACAAGGAACTGAAATTGCAAAAAATTTACGTCAACGAAATTGTCGGCAACTTAGCGCAGTACCAGCCAGGGGAAATCTTAGGTTATTTGTATAACTTAGAGTATGCAAAAGCTGACGGTGCTTGCAGAGCTTGTTGGGATACTCAAGGGCCAAATAAAGTTAGCAATTGCTTCAACAATACGCTGAGTGGGATGGTCACGCCTAATACTTTTGAGCCAAGAGCAGCTTGGTGGACTTACAAAGCTTATGCTGACGGAGTTAATTCACGGGTGCGGAGTTGGTCAAATAACAATCGCCTTGTCGCTTTAGCCAGCAAGTCCAATCCTGAAGGTAAAGCACAGATACTTTTAGGTTATTTCGATCCCAATTTTTCCTCAGCAACAACGGTAACATTAACCCTCGGCAATTTGGAGCAGCTAGGTATTCAAAGAGGTCAGAAAATCACTCTAAAGTTAGAAAAGATCCCTAACAATCAAGAAGGAGCCGTGCCAAAGCTTGTCACCGTTAAAGAAGAAAGTTTTTCGGTGGGTAGTGGCAGCTTGGCTTATGTTATCCCTAATTTCAACGTCCACGAAGGCTACTTATTGACGGTTAGCAAGTGAGCTAGCTATCCTATTAAATTGTGGACAATTTGTAGGAACACGGCAGTGCCCATTGGTGTCAACTTAACGTTAAACCGATAGTCCGACAGGGGTTGAAACCCCTGCCTCAAAGCTAAAGTCCTCTAAAAGAGGACTAATGAATTATTCAGTCCTCTTTTAGAGGACTTTGGCTATTAGACAGGGAATTCATTCCCTGGCGGAATAGCGGGTAGGCGCGAGGACTAGCGGGTAGGCGCGAGGACTAGCGGACGAAAAGCTTAAGTTGACACCAATGGGCACTGCCGTGTCCTTACAAATATATAGATTTTATCTAGGATTATTCAAAGATTTTTGCACGGATTCCAACCACTCTCGGACTGTTTGATTTTCGGATTGTGGGTCGTAGTAACACCCTAATTCATCGAGGATGAATGCTTCTAAATCGGCGGGGGCGATCGGCATTTCTAGCAGTTTGCTGAGTTCTTGCGATGCAGCTTCAACACTTGCGGGCGGTTCGCAGCAGCGGTAGTTGTTCACTACATCGCTGGGAGTGTCAGCTTCTAACGGCCAGTCTTGGTGAAAGTAGGAACTGAAAAATTGGGTTAAATGAGGAAATTGATTGCTCATTGGGGATAGGCTGTGAGAATAAAGTATCCGGGAGATAATTTGGCGCTGCGCTGAAGGACGATTCTCAGGCGAGATGTTGAAGTTGCTTTGGATGCGCGGCGACGCAGAGTAATGCCAATTATTCTGTTGGCGTTGTAGTCGATCGTATAACGATTACCTTGACTTTTCACCCAAGAGTCGATCGCACTTTGATTTCTGTTCATTGCTTCTGCAATAGCCGCTTCGGCGACGGAACGATCAGTAAAAGAAGATGCTGCAGAAATTCTCGTTTCGCTTGCGAGTCGCTGTGCTAGTTGTGCTTCTGTTTTACCAACGTGTCTCTCTAAAGTGTGTCCTCCTGCTGATTCGTGAAAATCTAATCCGCCGCCCGGTATGTTGGGTACAAAAGCTACGGTGGTTTGTGGTATTGTTGAGCCTTCCGGTGCAACAACCGTAGCGTAAATACCAGGTATAGCCGATTGGAATAATATAATTATTGAGGCGATCGCGCATAGGATACCTAAAAACTTTTTTAGGCGATCGAGTTGAGTTTTCATTGCTGTTGAATCTCTTTCTTATATTTAGTATAGGTGTTTGCTGTTTTTTTATCTATTTCCTAATATACCATTCGGAAGTTATAAATTGCGCGCCGCTTAATTAAATATACGGTGTGCAGTGCGCGCCTTACTGTTAGTTAGGAATTGCGCGCCGTATTTGAATACATGGTGCTGGGCGCGCACCCTAAGATTATTCATAAATAGAGGTTAATAAAGGGTGCTCTGCGCCCTGCCTACGATTATTGAGAATAGTTCGTGATTTCTGTGGTTTACAAAGCTTCACTCAATATGAGAAAACGTTAATAATTCTTTGAAGAAATCACTGATAATTGATGATAAATTAATTGATCATCTTTAAAAATTTGAAAAAATGCAAGTAGTTATCCTAGCAGGTGGTCTCGGTACTCGTCTCAGAGAAGAAACAGAATTTCGTCCCAAACCCTTAGTTGATGTGGGGGGACATCCGATTATTTGGCACATCATGAAGATCTATGCACACTTCGGTTTCCAAAACTTTATTGTGTGCTTGGGCTATCGCGGCAACATGATTAAAGAATATTTCCTTAATTATGAAGCCATGAACAATGACTTTACTATCTGTCTGGGACGGCAAAATACGATCACTTATCACGAGGAACATCTCGAACAAGATTTTCAGGTGACACTGGCTGAAACTGGCGCGGAAAGCATGACAGGAGGGCGGGTAAAACGGATAGAAAAATATATAGATCGCGAGAATTTCATGGTGACATACGGCGATGGAGTAGCTGATGTCAATATTGAGGCTTTAGTCGATTTCCACAAGTCTCATGGTAAGCTGGCAACTGTCACCACATTCCGTCCGATTTCTCGCTTTGGAATTTTGGATGTAGACAGCGATAGCCGCGTAGTACAATTTTCCGAGAAACCTCAAATAGATGGCTGGATCAGTGTGGGATATATGATATTTAACCGCCGGGTATTTGAGTATTTGGGGGAAGATGATTGTATTTTAGAGCAGGAGCCGATGCAGCGTTTGGCCGCAGACGGACAGTTGATGGCTTACCGTCATGAGGGCTTCTTCTTTGCGATGGATACTTTTCGAGAGTACAAGTATTTAAACGAACTTTGGGATGAAGGGAAGGCTCCTTGGAAAGTGTGGAAATAAGTTAGTTGTGGCATTCTCAGTCTGCCTTTTATGAACAGGCAAGATGCCCGTTCCACAAGAAATTTACTTTTTGTGGAACAGGCATCTTGCCTGTTAAGCGAGAAGGGTGCAAAATGTGAGTAACTAAGTTAGTTTGGGGGTAAATTTTTAGGCGGGTCCACAAGAATTTAGAGAAAAAAAACTATAAAATAATTATATAAAATGGAGATCCAAGATATTCTCAACAGCACAGAAACTTACCTGCAAAAGTGCGTTTCACCCCACGCGGAAATTATCGACAGCGACTCGGAAGCCATGAAAACAGCAGTTGCGGGATTGGAAGATCGATCGCTCTTAGCATTGCGAGTTCCCCAAAAATGGGGCGGTGTCGAAGTTGCACCGGAGATTTTTTACAAATATCAGGAATTGACGGCTCGATATTCCGGCGCTTTGTCTTTCTTGCAAACTCAGCACCACAGCGCAACTGCGATGCTTGCCAACAGCGACAATGAAATGCTAAAAAGCAGATACTTGCCCGCGATCGCCCAAAAAGAGTTACGCTTGGGTATTGGGTTTTCGCATTTAAGGCGATCGGGCAATCGGGCCGTCACCGCCACTCCCGCAAAAGCGGGTTATTTACTGTCAGGAAAAGTTCCTTGGGTAACAGGTTTTGGCTTGTTTCAAAAGTTTATTGTAGCGGCGGTACTTCCTGACGAACGCGCTGTTTTCGGTTTAGTGCCTTTTGCCAATATTGAACGCGAATATGGTAAAATAACATTCAGCGAAATCATGCAGTTAATCGCCATGAACTCGACTAATACTGTGACAGCAACTCTGGATAATTGGTTGCTGCATGAATCGGAAATAATTTCAGTTAAACCTGTCGGCTGGATTTCGGAAAACGACAGCAAAAATATACTGAATTTTGTGCCGGGTACTTTTGGCTGTATTCGAGCGGGATTGGATGTAATTGCAGCCGCCGCTGCTGCTAAGAATTCACCTTTTATAACGGCGGCTTGCCAAAAACTAGAGCAAAAGCTCGATCGGCTAAAACAGAATTTCCAACAATCTCAACATAGCTCGAAAGCCGAACAATTAGCGCTGCGAGCTCAAGCCATTGATTTAGCGGTGCGTTGCGGGCACGCTGCAGTTGCAGTTTCTAGTGGTGCTGCTAACGGTACGCTGCACCCGGCAGGGAGAGTTTATCGAGAAGCTTTGGTGTATACTGTTTCCGGGCAAACAAAGGATGTGATGGAAGCAACGCTCGATCAACTAATCGAATTTTAGATTTTAGATTTTAGATTTATCTCGCAGAATGTCAAAAACTCAACTTTGTTTAATAAATAATAGATATATTTAACCTGATGACAAACAACTTTAAGTCAAATAACTTAAAAACGATCGCCTATAGCCAAATTGTAGACTTAACCCATTCAATTCACCCCAACATTCCCATTTGGCAAGGAGATCCAGCGACAGAAATTGCCACAGTAGCTCAAATAGAAACAGACGGGTATTTCCTGCGAAAATTCTCAATGGGCGAACACAGCGGCACTCACATCAATGCACCCAACAGCTTTTATGCAGGAGGCGCCAGCATTGATAGTTATTCCCCGCAGTCGCTCGTTGTGCCGGCAATTGCGATCGACCTCCGAGAGCAAAGTCTTGCCAATCCCGACTACACTTTAACAATTGATGATATATTGACTTGGGAACGGCAGCACAAACTTATAGAACCGGGAAATCTAGTTTTATTGTATACTGGCTGGCAAGAAAAATGGGATGACGAGCGCGCATTTTTTAACCGAGACGATCGCGGAATTTGCCACTTTCCCGGATTTGGCAAAGCAGCCACTCAATTTTTGCTAGAAGAACGCTATATCGCGGGAATTGGAACCGACACCCACGGAGTCGATACCGGGCAAGATGAAAGTTTTGTGGTTAACAAATTGGTATTGGAAAAGCAGCGAATAGTGCTGGAAAATCTGGCAAATCTCGACTTGTTACCTGCGGCTGACATCACTTTAGTTATCGGAATCTTGCGTCTTTTGGGAGGTTCCGGCTCGCCTGTGTCAGTGTTAGCTTTTGTTGCTTAATGCGGTAAAACTTACATCTTGCACCATGATCGAGAACAGGCAAGATGCCTGTTCCACAATAAAATTCCCTCTTTGTGGAACAGGCATCTTGCCTGTTCCTAAACAGGTAATTGAGAATGGTGCAATATCTCAGGTAAAATTAGATTGAGAGAAGTCGAGCAACAATAATAAGATTAATGACAGAACTGCCCAAGGATCTCAACGAGGCGATCGCCCAATCCCGCATTGCCACCGCCGCTGCCCTCTCGGACGGCAAAACTCTACTGCAAGTCGAATTAGTATTTCCAGAAATCGCCCTGCAAGCACAGTCTATCGCCCTACAATTTCTCCCAGAATTTGAGGAAATCTACCCCGGAGTAAAAGTCTTTTTTCCCGACACTGGTGCGGCAGCCCTCGCGCGCCGTGACTGGGGAGAAACACCGTTTAAAGTCACTGATTTGGGCAGCAGTCGCACCCCTGTTGAAGATAAAATAGCACCGGAAGATCAACTTTTCCTTTTGATAAATCCAGCAGCGGTAGAAGTTGCCCAAGTCGAAAAAATTTACATAGCTGCGGCCGGTCGCCCAGTAATTCTACTCAACCCCCGCCTAGAAGATGTTGCCACCATAGGTATAGGCTATGCGGGCCGCCAATTGCGCGATCGATTCCTCAGCAAAATTGAATCCTGCTACTATATCAGACCCCTAGACACTGCTGCTTTATTCCGCTGCTACCCCCAATCGTGGCAAGTGTGGCTGGAAAGAAACGACGAATACCAACTAATTTCTGAAACCGCCCAAAAACCAGTCGGAGACGATTTAGAGCGGATTTTAGCCGCTTCTCTCCCAAGCGCCGATCCTGACTCCACCACACCTGCCAAACCCTTAAAAAAGAAAGGTTTTTTGGCAGAACTCCAGACATTCCTAAAAGCTTTGACTCAGTGACAATCGTTAAGGCTCGATCGTATTTTACGGTGTGTCAGCTAGGATTATTTTCGACTTAATCCGTCGGCTAATCGCTGATGCACCCTAAAGCGTGAAATAACTCAAAGCTTTGCCTCAGTAACAGCAGTTGCAGAAGCAGAATTAGCAGCTTGCCTGTGTTTCTATCAGTAGCTACGCAAACAGATACTGGTGAGCTTTACAGAATCTTTATAAAAAGCACTATAATGGGTGACACCCCTCCACCGTAAAAGAGGGGAGGCAAATAACAGCAAAATCAGATGCTATAAGCTAGAGATGGGGCTTTTGAGTCAGGGAAGCGGATAAACACAATGGAGCACCGGCGCATTGTTATCGGGGACGTACACGGGCATTACGACGGCTTAATGACCCTGCTAGAGGCACTTGCCCCCAGCTCGAACGATCGCGTCTATTTTTTAGGAGACTTAATCGATCGTGGCCCCAAAAGCGCTCAGGTATTAGATTTTGTGCAGCAAAGCCCCTACCAAACTCTGTTGGGCAACCACGAACAACTGATGCTGGAGGCTTTGTCGGGGACGCCGATGGATATGCGCGCGTGGCAATCTTGGCTCTACAGTGGCGGCGATGCGACAGTAGCCAGCTACAGAGATACAGGGATGATGCCGTACAAACACTTAGAGTGGCTGCGATCGCTCCCTACGTACCGGGACTTAGGGGACATCTGGCTGGTTCACGCGGGCGTTGACCCCCATCTGTCGATCGATGAACAGTCGATCGAACAATTGTGTTGGATTCGCAGGGAATTTCACACCATGTCGAAACCCTATTTTCCCAATAAATTAATTATCACCGGTCACACGATCACCTTTACCTTTCATGGAGTCAGACCGGGCGAATTAGTCAGGGGCGAAGGGTGGTTGGATATTGACACGGGTGCTTATCATCCCAAAAGCGGCTGGCTGACAGGATTTGACCTCAGCTACCGCAGAGTTTATCAAGTAAATGTATTTAACCATCAAGTCCGAATTTTGCCCTTTGACGAAGTTGTTCGGCAATTGAAGCCGCAGCCGATTGCACCCCCCCAAGCTGCGATCGATTCTATTGTTCAACAGCAGTGTTAAATCAATTTGTAGTTTTAGGGTATGTCAGCTTAAGTTCGATCTATCTTATATCTTGCACCATTGTCAATAATTCTTTTATGAACAGGCTTTTCGGCCTGTTCCACAAGAAAATTTATCTCTTGTGGAACGGGCCGGAGAGCCCGTTCTTGAGAATGGTGCAAGATGTCATATCTATTAAATCGAAATTAACTTGCTGCTGACATACCTTAGTAACTGGATTTATTTTTTAACGAACCGCGAAGACGCGAAGAGCGTGAAGTAAGAAAAGAGAAGAGAAGAGACGAGAAAATAAGAGAGTGTCTGACTGATTTATATTTCTACGAACCTAAAAGCCTGCGGATTTCTAGCCTGTAATCCTCATTATCTAAACCTTCACCGCTAGCGAGATCCGGATCTATAGCCTGCGAAATAGCAGCAATACGATCGCCAGTTGCCGGGTGAGTGCTCAAAATGCTCGGAGGAGAAGGCTTGTTGAGCAACTTTTTCATAAAATCAACCATCCCAGATTGAGCGTAGCCGGCTCGCCCCATAGTTTGCAATCCCAACTGATCCGCTTCATACTCAGCTTGGCGACTGTGGGGACGCCGCAAAGCCAATTCCACCCCAATCTGAACCGCCTGAGATCGATCGAGCCCAGTGGCCGAAGCTACACCTGAAGCTATGGCCATTTGACGCATTTGTTTAATCGCGTGGCGAGCATTAATGTGAGCGATTTCGTGGGCGATCACACTTGCCAATTCTGCCTCATTGTCCGCCGCCGTCATCAAACCTTTATTCACATAAACAAAACCGCCCATAGTTGCAAAAGCATTAATCGTGTCGTCGTCAATCACTTGAAAAGTATAAGGAATATTGGGGCGAGTGCTTTCTTGAGCGAGTCGTTGACCGATACGGTTGATATATTCTGTAGTGTCCCGATCGCGGTCAATCTTAAACTCGCTGTTCGTTAACTGCTGATTAATTTGTCGGCCAATAGTCACCTCTTGGCGATCGGACATATTCGACAATTGAATAACTTGAATGCCCCGAAAAATTAGTTCAGGCAAAGAAAATGCTTGAGTCGGTTCCGGGGAAACCACCCAGATACCCGCAGCCACAATCAGGGACAGAAACAGATAAATCCCCCGGCCACAAGTACGCCGGCAAGTCAACCAAAAACTTTTTAACATGAGTGATAGGTGCCAGAAGTTAGATAAAATTGTAGGAAAAACTCGAAAAGTCACTAAATAGGCAGACGTAATTTGAGGATGCTTAGTTGCTATTCTAGCTTTTTGTCAATTTTTAACCGCGCCACCAGCTTCTGGGCGATCGACCCAAGGTCAACCAACCGCCGTCAACTGCCTTCTGGCTTAAGTGCCCCAGTCATGCGGATTTTGGGCGATCGTTGTGGTAATATCTTTTAGCTTCAGGACTTACGCATCAATAAAGTATGTCATTGCCAGCGGTAGCTCAGCAATAGCACCATCTGTTTTTCATCGATGTCTGCGTAAGTCCTGAGCTTGTAAACATACTCCTGTCGCTATCAGTTAATTAAGCGATTTATGAAAATTTTGGATTCTCAAGGCCGACTGTTCGGCAAACTCAGCATTCTAGACGTAGGTGCGGCTCTAATCGTACTGCTAGTTGCAGTCGGAATCTTTTTCTTTCCCGGCACTTCTGGCGGTTCCGTCGCCCAAGTCGGCACCAGTATCAAACCTGTAGAAATTGATGCAATTGCGATCGGTCTCAAAGGAACAAACGTTCAAGATTTGTTCAAACCAGGTGATAAAATCAATGTGGTGATCCGCAATCAACCCTCCGGTCAGATTACCATCAAATCTGCCAAAACTCTCACCAGAACCCTAGCAGTTCCTCAGCCCAACGGCACTCTGAAAGCTCTCCCCGATCCCAGAGAAGAAGAAGCTTTCAGCAAAAATATGATGTTTACCTTAGAGGGAAAAGGTCAACTTACTGAAAATGGCCCGGTTTTAGGTAATACGAAAGTCAAAATTGGCACTACGCTAGAGCTTGAAGGCAACAAGTACATTTTCAACGCCAGCGTTATAGACGTGCGAGTAAAAGAATAATTAGTAGTCAGTAGTCAGTAGTCAGTAGTCAGTAGTCAGTAGTCATTGCTAATGGGAAGAGGGAATTCATATTCCTTCTTCCTTCTATCCTTTACATCCTTTACATCCGTTACATCCGTTACATCCGTTACATCCGTTACAAAATCCGTTAAAAAATCCGTTGCCGAACTTCTTTACCCTTCCGAAAGCAATTTTAAGTATTGCCGAATTAAGCCAATCGTGACAGCGGGAATTTCTAACTGCGGAGTCAAACCTACGTTTTCCAGAGGTTGAAAAACTTTGATTGCTTCGGGGTTGAGGTTTGCCAACCGCTTGCCGATATCGGGCCCGGTAAACTGCGATTTTTCTCCCCAAATAATCGCTGTCGGCGTTGTTAGCTGAGTGATGTACAGCGACAAATCAAAGCACAAATCTCCCCGCACAAAAGACAGGGCGGCATATTCTGCATTGGGTTCCAAAGCAGATTGGAGGTAAGCATCAACAATTTCTTGGTAAACGCGACGCGAATCGGCAAATTGGCGTTGTTCTAGGAAGCTACGGATGCCGCCGTCTGTGGCGATTCCGGTACTGTAGAGCAAGCGATCTAAAATCGGCGTGTTGACTAGCTTAGCGAAGAAACTGCTGCCGTAATCTTGTCCGAAGTCCGACAAACCGCTGGGTATGGTCAAAATCAGGGATTTGAAGAGATCCGGCCGTGCGATCGCAGCTCTAATCGCGATCGCCCCTGTCAGCGAAGAAGCAATCACCTCTGTCGGACTGCCGCAAGTTTTTTCTAGAAATTCGATCAAAGTTGTGATATAATCTTCAACCTGATAATTTCTTGCCGGATGTTCCGATCGCCCCCAACCGATTAAATCCGGTGCTAAAATTCGATATTCTGTCGCAAAAGCCGGATAAACTTTCGACCATTCGTAGGCACTCGACCCGCCACCAAAACCGTGAAAAAATACTAAGTTAGGCTTATTTTCCGAAGTTGAGGTCGGCAACCCCATCCAAGGCATTTTTTCAGCAGTGTAGTAAACCATTCTGCCGAGAGAAGTAACTATTGATCGCTGACCGAAGCCGAGGGGTACAAGCATAAACTAACCTTAATCGCTGTTATATTTTAGATTCTTTTCCGTCGCCCCGTCTTTGTTTAAAAAACTTGCAAAGCAGGTGGCGTTTTTGTAAAGATTGAGTAATGATTTAAATCTATTTTAGTACAGGTGAAGCGTGAAACTACAGACAGCAAGTAAGTTTTGCGATTTGGGCAATTCGGCTGTGTAGTTATCCTTACCCTTGCAAACTACCGCCGATCGGAGATAATAGCAAAATGATGGGTAAGACCCCTCAACAAAATAGAGTCGGTTCGCCAATCCCGAAAGCAGGCGCTCGGAAAGGAGGAGTATTAGAACTCGCTTTCAGGCAGGCGGGAGGTTGGCGGAGGCTCGCCAATCACGAATCATTAATCACGATATTTTGCGGAGCAGTGGCTTTTGAGGTCGAAAGTCTTTGTTGGAGGGCGGGCGATGGGGTTTCGATTCCTAATTCCAGGTTTGGCAATCACGGGCCTCGCCGTTATCAATTCCAAAACACAAGAAACAACTAATCTCAGGGAGGTTTACTAAAATGCAACTGCTCAGAAAAAGGGATCGCGAGGGTTTTATGGTTGATGCGAAAAGTCTTCAATCAGACGGGTTTGCAGAATTTGATACAGCCTATCGAAGCATGGATTTAAACGGCAAAAAGTCTGTTGTCGCCACTCCAGAACGCTCAGGCGCAGGGTCAGAGGTGCGATCGCGCGCCACGGTACCTGCGATCGTCCGCGTAGCTTTAGAAGACTTGAAATGCTTTGAAGTAGTAGAACATCAGTTTGCACATTGGGGGGTGACTTTTAGCAATGCCGTCGCCATCCAACCTTCAAACCCAGCATTTTTCACTGGTTCTGGGGCAACAGTGTTAATGGGGGCCCCCAAAAGCGGACTGATAGAAGTAACTTTTAAGTATCCAGTTCGCTGGGTGTCAGGACTTGTCACCAGTTCGCGGCGAACTGTTTTATCTGCGTGTGACATTGACGGCAACCCAATTGTTCAGGATGAAATGCCGGCGCCCAATCTAGTGGGGTCTAATTCTCCGATCGCCCCTAGGGCTCCCCTACGCGTAAAAGCTCCGAATATTCATCGAATTAGTTTTTACGCTTTTGACGGTCAGCTAATAGTCGATGACTTGACTTTTGGATTTTAAAGCAATGCCATAAGTAGCGTCCCAAGTCTGCAAACCTTCGAGAAGGGCATTGCGGACTAAAGCTTCTGGTTCCCGACTCAGCATCAGGCGAAAGCACTCGGCAGCGCGGGAACGGGCGATCCTCTTCGAGGGCTTCGCTAACGAACTTTTGACAGAGCTCACAGGGCCAAACCCACCCTGATTCACCAAATCGGTCATTTGCCGCACAGCAATCAAACGCTTCACGGGGTCAGCATCAGTCAAATCCGCCAAGATGCGATCGAGCGCCACTTCATCTTCATCTTTTGCGGCCCCCAGACTCAACCCTTGCCGCAGCAACAGCCCTGCAATCGCGATCGTACCCAAATTCTGCAAAATTAAGCTCAAAGCCATCCAGTGGCTCTCGGAGTCCGCCCAAATCGCCAAACTCATGTAAGCGCCCAAGGTAGCAATGCCGCCGGTGCCTACGGCTACAACAAATCGGCGGTTCGGGCCCTCCCAAAATTGCTCGCCTTTTGCTCGCAGCAATTGCCAGTCCCACGACTGCCCTCGGTAAACCAGCATCATCGCTGCTATCCCCAGGCCTGTGGAAAACAGTAACTCACTGTTCCACCACCCCCAAACTGCTGCCAGGGTGACAACTGCCAGCCAACCTTTTGATCGAGTCAAACTCTCTAGCAGCCACTTGAGAAACGCAGTAGAAACCACAGGCGATCGGGCCCAGGAGGTCTTGCCATCTACCCTCCGGCGTCTTGTTTCGGCAGTCCGGCCTGTGGCTGTTGGGGTTGCCGGCGGGCGATCGTCCGAACTCAATTCTCTCAAAGCTTGACCATCAGTTATTTCTAAAGACAGGTCGCTCAAGGGGGGATTACCGAGTTCCAAAGTGCGATCGGACACTTTCACCGGCGATCTATTCAGCTTGGTTGTAGTTTTTTTAACTTGATTCATACTGACTTTTTTGAAAAATAACTTAAAGTTATCCAGGCTTTTTTAGCACTGATTTAGATTCTCGGTAAACAAGAGTCTAAGACTCTATGATACCCGAAATTCAAACCCGTGGTGAGTACCGCAACTGCGCTGAATTGCGAGAAATCCTTACCAAAAATAGAGCAATTGAAGATTGTTGAGAAAATCACGAGAGGTTAACAGCGAATATTTCTGAATCACTGTTGAGGCCCAAGGGCCATCGGAGTTGGTATGATGGCCAAAACTCGAAATTTTTTAATTTCCGAAAATAGGGGAATTTTGATTGATTCAGTTCGTCCGCCAAGAAATACGCGACAAAAATTTAGCCTTTTGCCCGCAGGCCCGGGCTCTCGCTGCTACCCCCGGTGTCAGATGAGGCTGGGTTCAGCTTGACCGCTAGCTTAGGGCACCGCAGCCTCCCGTCGGGCAGAGAATCCAGACACAGACAGTATTGTTGGATAATTAGCCGGAGCATTCCTAAACTGCTAAGATTTTGGAATTAATGGGAGTTGAGGAAGCCGATCATCCGGGTTCAAACCGGTAAAGCAGCAAGCCAAACAACCGACCGCGCAATCCGGTTCGGCAAGTGCGGAGGCTGGAAAAACAGCGGCTTTTGACCAAACTCAGACAGAACTGATGCCCCAAAGTGTGTCTGCGGAGGTTAGGCTAGTGAAGAGACGAAAAGAATAGTTACGATCGAGACTTGATTAGTCTACCTTGTAATTTATTGCTCAGTTGTCAAGCCCAACAGTTTTGCATTCTCGCGATCAGCGAGACTCTTGGCACTTCCCACAAGTGGGGAACTCGACAGTCAAAGAGCTTGGGTTTGATGGTAAAGCCCTTAGTAATATGTCAACACCTTACCGATAACTCGCCGGCACAATCTTGCAAGAAAACCCATGTCTAGTATGCACAACCAATTCACGGTTCACTTCTGGGGCGTTAGAGGTAGCATAGCGTCTCCCGGGGCAGAAACAGTACGTTACGGGGGCAACACGCCCTGTGTAGAAATGCGAGTGGGTGAGAGTCGCCTAATTTTCGATGGCGGTACTGGATTGCGGGTTTTGGGACAAACTCTCCTGTCCCAGATGCCCGTAAAAGCTCATATGTTTTTTACTCACTCTCACTGGGATCACATTCAAGGATTCCCATTTTTTGTCCCAGCTTTTATTCCTGGGAACTGCTTTCACATCTATGGGGCTATTGCTCCTAATAAGGCTACTATCCAGCAGCGCCTCCACGACCAGATGCTGCACCCCAATTTTCCGGTACCCCTGCAAATTATGGGGGCAGACCTGAAATTTAACGATATAGAAGTGGGCAAACCGCTGGAAATCGGAGAGATTAAGGTGGAAACTGCTTTGCTGAACCATCCGGGCGAAGCTATAGGCTACCGCGTAAACTGGCGGGGGTATTCGGCTGCTTACGTGACTGATACCGAACATTTTCCCGATCGTTTAGACGAAAATGTGCTGTATTTGGCTCAGGATGCTGAGGTGCTGATTTACGACGCTACTTATACCGATGAGGAGTATTATGCGGAGAAAAGCAGCAAGGTCGGCTGGGGACATTCGACTTGGCAGGAAGCGGTGAAGGTGGCAAAGGCTGCTAATGTCAAAAAGTTGGTGATTTTTCACCACGACCCGCTGCACAATGACGAGTTTTTAGACAAGGTGGGAGAACAAGTGGCTCAAAGATTCCCGAACAGTTTGATGGCGCGGGAAGGTTTGTCGTTACAATTGCTGCCTCCTGATAACAATTTGTCTGAAGTGTCGGTGCAAGCGCCTCAAGTGCCTGTCTGATGGATTTGAGATTGCCAGATTGTTCTGAAATCTTGAGGTCGGAAATCTCAAATTTAAGTTAGGGCTGACCTCAAAGACGGATACAAGCCCCCGGCTTAAGTCGTGGAAAACCAAAAAGTTTAGACCAAAGTTCAACCTTCCAGATTTATCTGTGGAGTCAAATCTAAAATCTAAAATCTAAAATCTAAAATCGAGTGGCGATCGCACTAAGTATGTCAAAATTTTAAGCGTGTGGGTAACTTCTTCTTGTACCGCTGCTCTGACTCCAACTTCTGTTGCCTTGGGAAACTTTGATGGTTTGCACCTAGGGCATCGACAAGTCGTGCAGCCAATTTTAAATCGATCGCCTGGGCAAAATTCTGCGACGGTGATTGCGTCGGGGCCAAACTTGCGCTCCAACGCTGGCAAAGATCAAAATTGGGAAACAGAACATCCGGCGACCTGCGAAAATGACTCAGCAGCACCGCCGGATAGAGCCGAAAGCCGCCATAATTTCGAGGGTTTGATAGGCCCTAGGGCAGAGGGGAACAGCCTCTCTGGGATCGATTCTGATGGGGTCGATCGACTTTATAGCACTGTGGTGACATTCGATCCGCACCCGCAAGAATTTTTTACGGGTCAACCGAAAAAACTGCTGACGCCTCTGGCAGAAAAGGTAGAATTGCTCGCAGCAATGGGCGTCGAGCAACTTGTGCTGCTGCCGTTCGATCGAGAATTGGCGGCTTTGACTGCTTCTGAGTTTGTCGAGGAAATTTTGGTGCGACAACTAAAAGCGAGTCGAATTAGTGTGGGGGTTGATTTTCGGTTTGGGCGGGGACGCGCTGGGACGGCTGTGGATTTGCAGTCGATCGCGTCGGGTTACGGTATTGATGTTGCTCTTGTACCGCTGCATAATTGCGGTGAGGGCGATCGGATCAGCAGTTCTGCAATCCGCTTATGTCTGGCATCCGGCGACCTCACAAGAGCGAATCAGTTGCTGGGGCGACCTTACAGTTTAGTCGGGACTGTGGTTGGGGGACAGCGGCTGGGTAGGACGATCGGATTTCCTACTGCTAATATCGAACTGCCGCCGGAAAAATTTTTGCCACGTTTTGGCGTATACGCGGTGCGAGTCTCGCTGAAACATGGATGGGAAAAGATGAAAGATGAAAGTTCTTCCTATCAGCGGGAAAACCCCAAATCTGTAATCCCCGGCATAGCATCAAATTTATCTTTTGTCAATGGGGTGATGAATGTTGGCTGCCGCCCGACGGTAGACGGTCTGCAACCCACTGTGGAAGTTCACCTGTTAGATTGGTCTGGGGATTTGTATGGTCAAACCTTGAGTGCGAGTTTGGTAGAGTTTTTGCGACCCGAACAAAAATTCGCTTCTCTGGATGCTCTCAAAACTCAAATTCAGACAGATTGCGACATTGCTAGAAGTCTCTTAACTGCTAAAGTCTAATAATTATGTGATCTAGAACAGGCGATCGGTTTTAAAAATGGTGCAAGATGAGTCAGACTAAATTCTAGTTGTACAAATACGAAGTCCGCAAGGCAAAGACTCAAGAATTTGGCAATTTGATGTTTGATCAAAAATTAGCAATTAACAATTAGAAATCAGGGATATGAGACAACATATTGAGCGACTGAAACAAAATCTAGGCAAAACTATTGTTGGCAAAGGCGATGCTATTCGCTTGGTGCTGGTAGCCGTGCTTTCGGGCGGACACGCGCTGCTGGAAGATGTGCCCGGTGTGGGAAAAACGCTGCTGGCGAAGTCTTTGGCGCGATCGATCGATGGGAAGTTTCAGCGGATTCAGTGCACTCCCGATTTGTTACCGACGGATGTCACCGGTACTAATATTTGGAATCCGCGCAGCGGAGAGTTTGAGTTTTTGCCCGGCCCAGTTTTTGCTAATGTTTTGCTTGCCGATGAAATCAATCGGGCGACGCCGCGAACTCAGTCAGCTTTGCTGGAAGTGATGGAAGAAAAGCAGGTGACAGTAGATGGAGTTTCTCGGAATGTTCCGGCGCCGTTTTTTGTGATTGCGACTCAGAACCCGATCGAATATCAAGGCACTTTTCCGCTGCCGGAAGCGCAGATGGATCGGTTTACTTTGTCTTTGACTTTGGGCTATCCCGCTGCTTTGGAAGAGTTGCAAATGTTGGAACGGCTTTCTGATAGTTTTGCTGTTGAAGATTTGCAGCCTTGTATTTCTTTGGCAGAAGTGCAGGAATTGCGTCGTTTGTGCGCTGCTGTGAAGGTGGAAGGCTCTTTGAAACAGTATATTGTAGATTTGGTGCGATCGACGCGGGAGGATGAGGAGATTACTCTGGGGGTGAGTCCCCGAGGTGCGGTGGCTTTGCACCGGGCGTCCCAGGCTTTGGCGTTTATTTCCGGGCGGGATTTTGCTACCCCGGATGATGTGAAGGATTTGGCGCCGCACGTACTGTCTCATCGGTTGATTCCGGCGGGGGGAAGGAGGGCTAAGACGATTGTTGACAAGTTGTTGCGATCAGTTCCTATTCCTTAAAAAGTTTGTAAGTAATTGTTTTAATTAAAGGAACAGGCAAGATGCCTGTTCCACAAAGAATTACAGCTTAATTCAAGGAACAGGCAAGATGCCTGTTCCACAAACAATAAAGAATTACAGCTTAATTCAAGGAACAGGCAAGATGCCTGTTCCAC
>NZ_JAUBTR010000013.1:0-34255 GCF_036705045.1 Microcoleus sp. BR0-C5 | reverse complement strand
AAGATGCCTGTTCCACAAACAATAAAGAATTACAGCTTAATTCAAGGAACAGGCAAGATGCCTGTTCCACAAACAATTAATTTTCCTGTGGGGAGTAGGGGGTTGGGCATCCTGCCCGCCCTTGAAAGACTTATTAATAATGGTGCAAAATGTCAGTTAATCCATAGGTTTTGCACCATTCTCAAGCACTCTCAAACAGCGCCACTAATTTTTTTGCCTCTAAATCAACATTGTGTTGTTGAGCAACCCGTTCTGCTCCTGTTTTCCCCATTTGTTCTAGCTTTTCTAGAGGTGCTTCCAATACCGCGCGCATCGCTACCGCTAATGCTTCTGCGGAACCGGGAGGAACTAACCAACCGCAAACACCGGGTTCTACCAACTCCGGGATGCCAGCAACATAGGTGCTTATTACGGGCCGATTGAGAGCGAGGGCTTCCATAATTACGACGGGCAAACCTTCA
Organism: Microcoleus sp. BR0-C5; assembly: GCF_036705045.1. Taxonomy (NCBI): domain Bacteria; kingdom Bacillati; phylum Cyanobacteriota; class Cyanophyceae; order Oscillatoriales; family Microcoleaceae; genus Microcoleus; species Microcoleus sp. BR0-C5. The sequence continues at coordinate 33,794 of NZ_JAUBTR010000013.1, read as the reverse complement.
GCAAAACTCGGCAGTACCATTGCGCGAGAAGCTAAAATCTCTTGCTGAACTCGATCGCCACTGGCCCATCCGGTAATTTCTATATGGTTTTGCAGGCCGAGTTGCAGAATCTGCTTTTCAATATCCGATCGCAGCGGCCCGTCTCCTACGAGTACCAACTTAAACTCTAAGCCTTGAACTGCTAGTAAGTTAGCAGCTTCTAGCAATAACAAATGACCTTTTTGTTCGCTGAGTCTGCCAATGCAAGCTAAGCGGGGTGCTGCGGGGATGGGGACGTAGGGTGCAGCTAAAAATGCAGCATCTACGCCGCAGTGTATGACGTGAATTTTTGACCAAAAAGTGCGATCGCACCACCGAAAAAGCTGACTTTTACCAAAGGAACTAACCGCCGCTACAAAGGTCGAGCGTTTAATTTTTTCGTCTAAGGAAAGAAGTGTGGCTTTATCAAATTCTTCTGGGCCGTGAACGGTGAAACTGTAAGTCGGGCCGCCAAGCACGTGGCACAGCATAGCGACTGTTGTGGAATTTGTCCCGAAGTGAGCGTGAACGTGTGCTGTACCCGATTCTGCAAACCAATTTAAAAGAATGCAAGCTTCTGCTAAATAAGCTAGATGCAGCAAAATCCCCCGTTCCGAGTGCCAGCCAACTTTGAACATTAACCGCACAGCTTCGATGAATCTAATTGGTCTAGTTGCGGCAACGCGCAGCAAACCCCACGCTAGGCCCTGTACGCCGACTCCTAAGATTACTTTAGTCAATTCTTGCTCTAGTTTGTCGGCCCCATCAACGAGTTCTGACTCGCAGGATCGGATCGAAAAACGTGCGACGTTCATGCCGCAATTTTCAACGGCTAGCACTTCTCTGCGGACAAAGCTGTGGCTGACTTTCGGATATTGGTTGACTAAATAAGCGATGTTCATGAACGGGGAGAAAATTTTATGGTAAAACTTAGATTAGTTTAGCCTTTGGCTGCAATACGTGGGCAACAAATTTAGCTGATTTGTTGAGCTTATTTGAGGAGAGGCGGAGGGCGATCGCTTTTGGCGGGATGGGGGAAGTGACAGCGGGGCGATCGCTATTTCGGTCAGAGCAAATCAATCCACACATTTTACATTTTTAATACAATATTTAATACAATAAGCTGTGGAGCATTTAAACCAGTAACGAGGCTAGTAGGGTGCGTCAGCTATAACCCTTACGCTGAAACGGAAAACCTTAGATGCTGACGCACCTTACGCAAGTCCTTTAAATGCCGAACAGCTTAGTCACGACACTTTTTAGGTAGTAGTCACAAACCGTTGATTTTCACGCAGGCAGCTCGATCGCCGAATCGCCCTGAAAGCCTTTTTTCAGGGTTTCCAATTAAAAACTGTCCGAAGTGTTTTCCTGGTTATGCAAACCACTCCCAATCAGGTTTAACAGCCCCCAGATTGCCTCAATAATTGGTAATTATTCAACGTGCAATTCCATCTAATTTCCTATTGTCACCTAAATTTTCACGAAAATCACCAGCCCGAAAAATAATCGCCCAAATCCCCAAACAACCAGCAACTCTCGCAACTCTCAGAACTCCCCCAACTCTCACCACCAAAGATTTTTCTGAGGCGACTTGCTCTGCATCTACCCAAGATGACAGCAAATAAGGTAAAGTAAACGGCACAAGAGTCTAGAACTCTCCAACGACCGCAACTCGGCAAACCCGCCCCTGACCAGCAAAACTGGTCGGTACAGGCGGCATTAACCGCTAACCGTCAACCCCTAACAACCGAGAAAAATGCAAACCTACTACTACGTTTTAGCCAGCCAACGCTTTTTGCTAGAAGAAGAAGCCCTAGATGAAGTGTTTAAAGAAAGAACTCGCAACTACAACGAACAAGAAAAACAAATAGACTTCTGGTTGGTCAAACAGCCCGCTTTCCTAGAAGCACCGACAATGGCAGAAGCTAAAGCAAAATGCCCTCAGCCAGCCGCTGCTATTATTTCTACAGATCCTGTCTTCATTACCTGGTTGAAACTGCGATTAGAATATGTACTGACAGGTGAATTTCAAGCACCATCAGCAACTATCCCCGATGCCCTCGCGTCCCTACAGACAGCATGAAAAAAGTAGCAAAATATCCGACAAAAAAACTAACAACAATTAGGGGTCAATTGTACAAATATATTTTGTCTCTACCCCTATTTTCTGCTACTTCGATCGCCCTTTTGGCCTTGACAATTTTATCGACTTCTGTTAAAGCTCAGTCGAGCTGTCAACCGCCCCAGTCCGATGAATATCTACTGTTAATTGTCACTCCAACACCCGAACAGCAAGAAAGAGCAAAACGCTCTTTCCCAGGAAATACTAACAACATAGTTTGTCGGTACATCAATGATACCGTGACGCGAGTTGGTGGCTTTCGCGACTCGCAAATCGCCAGCGATTGGGTTAAATACATCGAAGATGTTGTCGGATTGCAAGCTTACGTAGTACGATCGCCCGCAGCGGCCCTACCCCAAAATTTGCCAGTCTACAACCCTCAGCCAGCACCAGGTTTTGAACCAACCACCAATCCTGCAACCGGAAATCTTGACTTTAATCCCCAACCCCTCGGCCCTGGTTATGCAGTGTTAGTAGATTACTTCAACCAACCGGAATTAGCAGCCCAAGTCAGACAAGCATTAGGCACGCAAGTAGGCTTAGCTTCCTATGGCCAGCGTCCCTTTTTATTCGTCGCTTATACAACGGATCAAAACGCCGCTACTGCAGCAGTAAAAACATTGAGCGATCGAGGTTTTTGGCCGATGTTAGTAGACAGCCGCCGAGTTACCGTAATTGCTCCCGCTGTTCGCTAAAAGATAAAACTTGGCAATTAAAATTGCTTCTTGTCAAACAAAGTCCGCCTAAGCGGACTAATAAAAATTATTGTTGTTGTTCTGATTCTAGCGGGCTGCTTCCTAGCTGACTTTGTGCCCGCTTTTTTGCTTCCATTGCCGCTCCGTAATCTGGTTTGTAGCGAATTGCTTTGTCATAGGAGGCGATCGCATCTTCGTATCTTTTTACAGCCACAAGTGCATTGCCGCGGCTGTACCAGGCTTCCGAGTAGTCAGGCTTGACATAGACAGCTTCATTGTAAGAGACTAGCGCATCTTCGTACCGCTTTAAATTGGACTGAGCATTGCCTCTATTGTACCACGCTTGATATTCTTTCGGGTTTAAATCTAAGGCTCTGCTGTAACACTCAATTGCTTGTTCGTACCTGCGTAATTCGTGGTACGACCAACCTAAATTGTACCATGCTTGATAATAATCAGGTTTTAAATTGACAGCTTTTTCGTAAGCTTCTACCGCTTCTTCATGTCGGCGCATTTTCAGCAAAGCGATGCCTTTACTGTACCACCCTTGATAAAAATTGGGCTGAAACCGCACGGCTTTTTCGTAGGCTTCAAAAGCTTCTTTATTTTTGTTTAATTCTAGGAATACATTGCCTAAATTGTACCAAGCTTCATAATTATCGAATTTGATTTCAACTGCTTTTTGATAGGATTCTATGGCTCGATCGTACTGTTTTAATTTTTGGTGAGCTTGTCCCCGATTGTACCAGGCAAGGTACAAGTTAGGCTGAAATTGTACCGCTTTTTCGTAGGAGACGATCGCCTCTTCGTACCGCTGCGAATCTAACAGAGTATCGCCTCTGCCTTCCCACGCTGCGGCATAGTCGGGCTGGATTTTCAAAGCGTTATCAAAAGATGAGATCGCCTCTTGAGACTGTTGCAACTTCTCCAAAGCATAACCGCGTCCCGTCCAAGCTTCCAAGTATTCCGGCTTTAATTCTATGGCTTTATCATAAGCTGACTGCGATTCTCCATATTTTTTCAATTCATATAAAGTTTTGGCTTTTTCCTGCCAAACTTCCGCGTAGTCCGGCCTGAGATTTATAGCTCGATCGTAAGCGGCCAGAGCTTCTTCAAATCGGCTTAAATTGTAAAGAGTATTGCCTCGGTTGTACAGGTCAGTTGCATTTGCCGCATTAAAAGTATTTACACCATAAATTGATGCTATAATACTGATGCCAATTAAACTGGCGATCGACAATATTTTAAAATACAGTTTTTTTCGGGATTTGAGCGGCCCCTTCGCAGCAGCAACCGGAGGCAATACAGGAACTGTACCGCTGAAAGAATTTTTCAATTCTTTAATAGCTTGCAGCGTTTCGCCGGCACTAGAATAACGTTGGCGAAAATCGTACTTTACCATCTTATCTAAAATCTTCGCAAATTCAGGACTGACTGATGTTTTGTCCTGCCAAATAATTTCCTCTGTATCGGGGTTTTTTGGCATTTGGTGAGGATTTATGCCAGTGAGGAACTGAATTGCGATCGCACCTGCAGCATAGATATCGCTGCTGAGTTTAGGGTTGCCGTGAGATTGTTCGCTGGGCATATAACCGGGAGTACCGATGCTGACACTCAAGCTATTTTTGGGCTGAGGATTGGTAATTTTAGTAGTAATTTCTTTGACTGCACCGAAGTCAATTAAAATTAATTTTCCGTCTCTATCTCTGCGGAGGATATTGCGGGGATTGACATCGCGGTGAATCACATTTTGCTGGTGTACAAAGTCTAAAATTTCGAGAAGTTCCTGCAATATACAAATGACTTGATCTTCCTGCATGACTCCCGCAGTTCCTCCTTGGTAAGGGGAACCTCCCGCAGGCCCTCCTTGGTAAGAGGAACCCCCCCCAGCCCCCCCTTGGTAAGGGGGGGAGCCAAGTCCAGCCCCCCCTTGGTAAGGGGGGGTTTGGGGGGGTATAATTTCTTCACTTAAATCGTGACCTTCTATAAATTCTTGAACGAGATAAAACTCTTGATTCTCTTCAAAAAAAGCAAAAAGTCTGGGAATGCGATCGTGATTTCCCAACTTGTACAAAACTTGTGCTTCGGTATCGAATAAACGTCTTGCTACCTTTAAAGTTTCGGGATCGGTTGCATGAGGTTTAAGCTGCTTGACGACGCAGAGGTGATTGCCTGGTAGCTGCTTATCTTCCGCTAAATAAGTTTGAGCAAATCCGCCGCCTCCCAAGTGACGGATAATACTGTAGCGATTGCCGAGTGTTATTCCAAGCATGAGATTTACCTAATATTCCTAGTCTTTTGGAGAATTAGCTTCCAACCAAGCTGTTAAATCTTCGGCATTAGAAAAATCTAACATGGCTTCTGCAAGATTCTCTAATTTGTCGATCGGCAATTGGCGAATGCGGCTTTCAATATCCGGGTTTATTTGACCTAAACGGCGACTCAGCAAACGCATAATTAACCCTACTTGTCCTTCTTGTCTGCCTTCTTGTCTGCCTTCTTCCCGACCTAAAGCCACTGAACCCTCTTGATCTTGAGCAAAAAACTCTTGCTGTTGTAATATGTTAAATTCCTCCTGTGTCAAACTAACTTGATTGGCAATTTCAAAGGCTTTCTGAATTTCCGGGACTGTGACCATTGTTTGAGGTACTTCATCCAAAGTGCCAGTAGTTTTAATAAAGTAAATCCACTTGTCAGTAAGAGTTTCCAGTCGATCCAATTCTTTCTTAAATTTTGGCAACTCTACAAATACTAACTCAATGTCATTTTGTAGATAATCAGACAACCGAGTTCTTTCTTTGAAGACAAAATGCGAAATCACATCTTGCTCGCCGCGAAACATTTCAAAATCAGTGATAGTCAAAGCAATCACAGGTCGCAATTGCTTGTATAGTTCTCCCCTTGTTAATTGGAGTGCATAGGTTTTTGCTGCATTGTACAAAACTCGCTTGCCAAATGCCTGTACCTTCAAAACTTGCATTTCAATAATCACAAATGTGCCGTCATTAAGTAGCGCTTTGACATCTAAGTAACTATTTTTAGCTCCGGCTACTTGAGGACCAAGATAAGGATCGAGGATTTCTAAGCTTTTAATGATCGATTCTTCTTCATAGAGTATGGCATTTAAGAAACTAATCAAAATCTCTGTACTTTGGCTGGAGCCAAATATTTTTTTGAAGGCAAAATCAATTTTGGGATTGATAAATCTCATGTTATTTTTCTCCTTCGACATTTGTACTTAACACGGCTGCAAACCTTACTGTGACAGTCTGTTTGCTAGGTTTCTTGTTCCCTCCCCTTACTAAGGGGAGGGTTAGGGTGGGTGCTAGATTTTTGCTATTGAGATGCTCCCACTATAACTTAACTTTAAACGGCTTTCAAAATTTCATCATCGACTGAAAAATCTATCTCAGCTTTGTCCCGTCCCGAAACTACATAATCATTCTGAAAAGAATCTTTCAATCCAGAAAATAAGTCAAATTCTGGCTGCCAGTTAAGATCGGTGACAGCTTTATTAACTGAAGCGAAAAAGTGCTGCAATCTCATCGGAAAAGCTTTCTTTTTGCCGAAGTCAAATTGTTTCGGATCGTAGTGTACAATCTTAATAGCATCAGGAGATTTGCCTGCAGCTTGAATGCAGGCGCGTGCTAAACCGTCAAAGGTGACAAATCGATCGCCCGAAACGTTGTAAATTTGCCCGATCGCCCTAGAGTTGCCCAAAACCGCAGCCATTGCTTTAGCCAAATCCTGACAGTGCCCCAACTGCGTGAAGTGCATTCCGTTACCGGGAATCGGAATCGGTCGATCGCGCGCAATGCGATCGAAAAACCAAGCCTCCAAATCGTTATAATTTTGGGGGCCGTAAATGTAAGTCGGGCGAATCGAAGTCCAAGGCAAACCGGACTCAGCCAAGTAATTTTCGGTTTCGCATTTACCCAAATGCCGGCTTTTAGGATCGGTAGCATCCCCTTCGATATGAGGCATTTGATCCGACTTCAAATAAACCCCCGCAGAGCTCATGTAAACAAAGTGCTGCACCCGCCCTTTAAATATTTCAGCTAAAGGCTTTGTATCGCTGAGTTCGCGGCCGTTGTTGTCAAAAACCGCGTCAAACTCGACCGTCGATAACTTGTCGTGCAATTGTTCAACATTTGTGCGATCGCCCTGAATCTGTTTTACGCCCGCAACCGGTACAGGCTTGTTGCCCCGGTTAAACAACACCACTTCATGCCCTTGTGCTGCTAAAATCTTAGTAAGATAAACCCCGATAAACCGAGTACCGCCCATCATTAAAATTCGCATTATTTTCGATGCTCCTTACAGTTAGTGTAAATATCTTACAATAAAGTTATGCCTTACGCAGAAAGCGGGTTTTTCAAGAAAACACATATTAACAGCGATCATCCCTGGTACATAAAACCGGAACTATTGAGTTTTTGTGTGCAAGTCCTGAAAGTCAGTTTTGTGCTTTACTAAAGTGCGATCGCTCAAAATAAACATATAGCAATCCCTAAGACGATTAACACTTTCTCACTTGCTAAAACCTAGCTTTTCTTCCTTCTTCCTTCTGTTTACCAGATCGAAAACCAGAAGGGCATTCTTTCTTCTTCCTTCTTCCTTCTTCCTTCTTCCTTCTTCCTTCTTTTTTCCGCTATACTTTCAATTTGCCTAAAATAGCCCTATGCAAGTTCCCCGGCTGCATCCAGAAACAATCGAAGAAGTCAAACAAAGAGCCGACATAGTAGACGTTATTTCCGGTCGCGTCGTCTTGCGGAAACGCGGGAAAGAATTCGTAGGTTTGTGTCCATTTCACGATGAAAAATCTCCCAGTTTTACAGTCAGTCCCGGCAAACAAATGTATTATTGTTTCGGCTGCGGTGCAGGCGGCAATGCTTTTAAGTTTCTCATGGAATTGGAGAAACGCTCTTTCAGCGAAGTAGTATTAGAATTAGCTAAAAATTATCAAGTTCCCGTCAAAACTGTCGAACCGGAACACCGACAAGAATTGCAGCGGCAAATTTCTCTGCGGGAACAACTCTATGAAATTTCAGCACTAACAGCCAAATTTTACGAACACGCTTTGCGACAAACCCAAGGAGAAGAACCCTTAGCATATCTCAAATCAGAGCGCAAGCTCAGCGAAGAAACTATTCAACAATTTCAATTAGGTTATGCACCCCAAGGTTGGGAAGCACTTTACAGTTATTTAGTAGAACAGAAAAACTATCCGGCGCAATTAGTCGAACAAGCTGGATTAATTGTACCACGCAAATCAGGAGGCAGCGGCTATTACGATCGCTTCCGCAATCGCATTATGATTCCCATTCGCGACACCCAAGGCAGAGTCATCGGTTTCGGCGGCAGAGCTCTCGGCGACGAACAGCCGAAATACCTCAATTCTCCCGAAACAGAACTCTTTGATAAAGGCAAGACTTTATTTGCCTTAGATACGGCGAAAACAGCCATTAGCAAAGCCGATCGCGCAGTGGTGGTAGAGGGGTACTTTGATGCGATCGCACTTCAGGCAGCAGGCATCTCCAACGCCGTCGCTTCCCTCGGCACAGCCCTCAGTTTAAACCAAGTGCGGCAGTTATTGCGGTACACTGACTCCAAACAAATTATCCTCAACTTCGACGCCGACAAAGCAGGAACTCAAGCAGCAGAACGCGCAATTGGAGAAATAGAAAAACTCGCTTATCAAGGAGAAGTGCAACTGCGGGTACTCAACATTCCCGACGGCAAAGATGCCGACGAATACCTCAAAACATACTCCCCAGAACAATATCGAGAATTGATCGAAAATGCTCCGTTGTGGCTCGACTGGCAACTGCAACAAATGCTCGTCAATCAAGATTTGAAGCAAGCCGATACTTCCCAGCAAGTTACAAAAAAAATCATTAACTTATTAACCAATATCACTGACGATAATCAGCTAGCACATTACCTGCAAAAGTGCGCCGAAATTCTCAGCAAAGGAGATTTTCGACTCACAAAAATGATTGCTGAAAACTTGCTCAACCAAGTAGTCAGCGATTGGGCAAAGCGGCAGAGTCAAGACGAATCTTTAACAATGCCCCTGTTAATTAGAAACAAGCTTAAGCCGAACAAACAATATAAAAAGCAGCGTGCAAGCAGCGAAAACAAAAGCTCAAAATCAAGCTTATCTGCTGTAGCCCGCAGTCTTTTAGAAGAAGCAGAAGCGCAATTATTGCAGATTTATTTGCACTGTCCCGAATACCGCCAGGATGTCAGAGAAGCAATAGAAGCTAGAGACGTGCAGTTTAGCCTTTCTCACCACAGATTTTTGTGGCACCAGATTGTGAATGCAGAAATATTGCACAAAATGTCTTTACAAGTAGCGCCTTCTGAGTTAATATTGAAATTACAAGATAGCTTCATTGAATATCCCAATCAACTCAATCAAATCTCGCATTTATTTCACTTAAATGAGTTCTCAGAAAGAAATGTTTATCGCGCACCTCTAGTAATTAGATCTGCCCTCGCCTGTATCGAGCAAATTATCAGCATGAAGCGCCGCCGGATTGCACTCAATATGTGGGAAAAAGCCAAGGCCGCTAGCAGTGGTGAAGAGGCGATAGAATATCACCAACTATTCTGTGCCGAACAAGAATGGCTCAAGGAATTAGAGCGGCTGCGTCAAGTTAATTTTTACGATTTAACATCTGTGCCTTGGGGCTAGTACCCTTTTAGATTTTAGATTTTAGATTGGGGATGACTCGTTCGATATAGGTTTGAAGCTTGCCTGCCGTTACATTTTTTTAAACTAATATAAGGAATAAAGTCCTTACTACAAGCCTGTTTGTACTAAGGACTTTATTCCTTTATCCAACGAGCATTTTAATAATCGCAAAAAAGAGTTTCGCGAGTATCTCTACCCGTCACGGGATTAGTACCTTTTGCCACTTTACAAAGTTTTTCTATCATATCGTCTCGCAGCAGTGTCTCTGTAAAATCAGCACCATCAATGACAGATCCTTCCAGCCTGGTGTTGTAAGCGAAAGCACCCTCAAGGATAGCATTAGTTAAATTTGCTTTCATCATGCGAGCTAAATCTAAAGTCGCACCTGTAAAATTCGCGCCTTCTAAATTTGCCTCTTCCATATTGGCAGCAAAAAAGCTGACACCTCGCAAATCTGCATTAGTAAAATTGCTGTTGCGAAGATTGGCTTTATTAAAACTGTCGTCTGTCAGAACTTGGCCAGTAAAATCAGCGCCGACTAGGATTTCTTTGTCGTGATCTAGGGCGAAAGCAGGTGCGGGATTAATGCCGATCGCCCCAGCGGCAATTACTGCTAAAATAACAAAACTCAGCAAGAAAGTATAAATATGTTGGCGAATTCGAGAAATCATCATACAAGTTCAAGCTAATGGGCAGTCGTGACAGTTCAGAATTGAATTCTACCAGAAAGAGCGTCAAGCGTAGCTATCCCGTAGGGAATCGCCCGTTAGCGACGGCTGACTCCAATTGCCCGCAATCCCCAAACACTCGCGATATCGGCACATTGGGAGAAAACTTAGTCGCCGAGTGGTTGCAGCAGCAAGGTTGGGAAATCCTGCACCGGCAGTGGCACTGTCGCTGGGGAGAGATTGACATCATCGCACTCGGAAGAGATGAAGAAAGCCCAAAAAACCAAGTTCTTCCCAATCACACATCCCCAACATTAGCATTTGTAGAGGTGAAAACTCGCCGCCGGGGAAATTGGGATGCTGGTGGAATGTTGGCTGTTACCACCACAAAACAAGCCAGACTTTGGCAAACAGCCGAAATATTTTTAAGCACTCATCCAGATTTAGCCAATAATTATTGTCGCTTTGATGTCGCTTTAGTCAGGTGCGAACCTTCACAACAAAACACTAAGCCAATATTACCACCATTAACAGCAGCGAACTCTCAATCCGGCGTTGCAGTAAATTACCGACTCACCCTGCAAGAATACATTCGGTCGGCTTTTAGCAATTAAAAATAAAAATATATAATTAAAATTTAGAGGGTCAAATTTCAAAGCAAGCCCACTAGGTAATTTTTAATTGTTAACTTGCCTAGGCTGTCGCGCATTTCTCTCTTGAGCTTTAACGGAGCTGAAAAAAGCGTTAAATCTTCTCCCGCTTTCCCCTTCTCTCCCTCTCCTGTTCTGTCATCACAGTTAATTTATATGCGTAGCAATCTAGGCCAGAGTTTCCGGACAATATCCCAGACCCTTGACAAACTGCTGGCGAAACGCTTCAATTTCTTTGCGGTCAGGGCTGCCGTGACAAACCACTGCCACCTGGTAGCGGCGCATCACGCTCAGTGGCGACTGTCCGGTTTCCAAGCTCCAAAGTGCCATTTGCAAGCGAATTTCAGGATCGTAAGGAATTCCGAGTTCGTTCATAAAAGCCCGAAAATCCCCGTGCATTTCGGGAGTTAAATATTGACTCATTTTCACCTTTACCACCCAGCCGTCAATTTGGTGAATAACAGTGATAAATTGCAAGGGAAGATGATGAGCCGTGCGTAGGTAATCCACGACTCTCAGAGTAAGGCTAGTATTGGCGATGTAGTAGAGGTATTCCATAACGATCCTTATGAGCCTTATGAGCAAAGCTGATGCTATACCTCTATCGTCGCGGACTCTACCCGCCACCACAAGGGGAAAAGCACCCGACTTTGAATGGGGGTTTTTACCCAATTTGTTACCCAGTTGACAGATCGATCGCACAGGAATTCACTCGATGACAGAGATGGACTGGTCTTTGGACGGCTACGACTACGAACTCCCGCCCTCACGCATTGCCCAAAATCCCGTAGTGCCGAGGGACAGTTCTCGCTTGCTGGCTGTAGATTCTCCCAGCAGCCACCAACACCGGATTTTTAGGGATTTACCCGATTTGCTGCAACCGGGCGACTTGCTGGTACTCAACAACACCCGCGTGCTGCCAGCGAGGCTCTACGGGCACAAACCCAACGGCCCGGCTGTAGAGATATTGTTGATGGAAGAACGGCAGCACAACTGTTGGCTGGCTTTGGTTAAACCGGGGAAACGCTTAAAGTTGGGAGCAAAAATTGAGTTTGATCCCATCGCCCCTGCCTGTGAGGACTCGACCACAGCTCCTTGCTGTTGCCTTCCCGATGCCACGATGCCCGATCGTCGTCGATTGACTGCAACAGTTATAGACAGGGACGACGCAACAGGGGGACGGCTGTTGGAGTTTGACATCCCCACAGATGAGAATCTGGCGAAGTTTTTGGACGAATACGGCCACGTACCCCTGCCGCCCTACATCGAAAATTCCCAAGCTTCAGCGGAACAGTACCAGACTGTTTATGCAGATCGGCTTGGGGCCGTGGCTGCCCCCACAGCAGGCCTGCACTTCACCGAAGAATTGTTCAGCCGCTTGGAACAGCGGGGAATCGAAAAAACTTTTGTCACCTTACACGTCGGAGTAGGGACGTTTCGCCCGGTGGAGGTGGCAGACGTGACGGCTCACAAAATGCACGGCGAATGGGTGGAAGTACCCGCCGCCACCGTTGATAAAATCCGGGAAACTCAAGCCAGAGGCGGGCGGATCATTGCCGTGGGTACCACAGCAGTGCGAGCTTTAGAGGGAGCCGCCGCCGCGAGTGGCGATTTTTCCTTGCAACCTTTTTGCGGCCCGACCAATTTGTTTATCTACCCTGGTTACAAGTGGCGGGTTGTAGAGGGGATGATTACCAATTTTCACTTGCCCCGCTCTACTTTGATGATGATGGTAAGTGCGATGATTGGAAGGCCTCGGCTGTTGGATTTGTACCGAGAAGCGATCGAGCAACAGTACCGCTTTTATTCTTTTGGCGATGCCATGCTGATTTTACCAAAAGCAAAAAAGGATTGATCGATCGGGCATCGGGTTCGCCCCATGCCCGGTATTCCGTTTCTATTCTTCCTCCTCTTCTTCATTGCCGGGATACACGAAGCTGTTGGAACGCCCAGTCAGAACTGATTTGCCCAGAGACAGAGCTTTCTGAGCTGCCACTACAGCTTTGCGCTTCCATGTGGCCTTACGCATATTCTTCTTGGATTTGGAGGTTTTCTTCTTAGGGACTGCCATGACAAATACTTTCTGCTTGCTTATATAGACAAACAAACATTCTAGCCGATTTTGCCGGTAATGCTTACTCGAAAAACCGCAATAACTGCTCACCAACCAATATCAAGTAGTAGGGTGCGTCAGCGATTAGCTTCTGGAAAAATAGACAAAATCCCCTAGGTAACGCACCCGCAGCAGCTAAAGTTCGTGAAAGTGGTAGATCACGACGCCAGTTACGGCATCGTTCTCAATACTCACATAACCCGTTTTGAGCATTGCCGTGAAAGCCTCTTCCACTTCGGCAAAAGTAGCGCCGGTTGCCATCACCCCTTGGGTGACAGATAATCTTCCGTTCTTGGTATAAGCTGCCTTCAGGAGTTTAACCCCTAACTGGTCTGGAGTTGGCTTGGGGTATGTCGCGGCGATCGCCCCGCTGACTGGATATAGCGGTATACCTTCGCGAGATACGCCGAGTTTGCCCCTGAGACTGGCATTGCGTTCGTCCACCATGTTCGGCAGCAGCAGCAAGTCAAACAATTGCCCAAACCCAAACAAACCAAAGGTAAACAGCCACAGCAAGCCCGTACCAATCTTGCCGTTGTAGAGGCGGTGGAGTCCGAATGGGCCGAAAAAACAAGCTGCCCATAAAAGGTAACTAACACCTAAATTGCTCATTTTCTGACCGTCCTGCCTGATTATTCTAAGAATTGGAGTCCCTTTATACATTTTGTACTTTCTATCTGGTGTTTGAACAGTTTGACACCAGCAGATATTTGTGAATTGTCCGAAGTTATTGGTTATTTACTACCAATGCCCCATGCCCCATGCCCCATGCCCCATGCCCCATGCCCCATGCCCCATGCCCCATGCCCATGCCCATGAGTAATTTTGCGTAGCAATTCTTAACGCCAGCAACATATTTACGCGAGCGAGAGCTTGGTAAACTGGAGGGCGTGGAAATTACAGCAGCTTAGACCTGGATTCCACACGGAGCGCCAAACGAAGCGCGCCGCCAGCGCTGGCCGGACATACACGAGCGCGATCGCCCGCAGTAGCCGACAATTGAAACAAGCGAGTAGTTATAAGCAGAAATCCAATAAACATATGGTAGATTCCCTCAAAAAACCCGCTTTTGCTGAGCCGCAAGAAGCGAAAACCCCAGCCAAAGAAACTATTCTCACACCGAGATTTTACACAACAGACTTTGACGAGATGGCCAAAATGGACATCTCGGTAAACGAAGCCGAACTCCAAGCAATTATCAAAGAGTTCCGCGTTGACTACAACAAAACCCACTTCGTGCGCGATGCCGAGTTCGATCAATCTTGGGAACACATCGACGGCGAAAAGCGCAAATTATTCATTGAATTCCTCGAACGCTCTTGCACCGCTGAGTTTTCTGGCTTCTTGCTCTACAAAGAATTGGCACGCAAGCTCAAGGACAAAAATCCGGTACTTGCCGAAGGTTTCTTGCTCATGTCCCGCGACGAAGCGCGGCACGCCGGATTCCTCAACAAAGCGCTGTCGGACTTTGGTTTGTCCCTGGATTTGGGCTTCTTGACCAAGAGCCGCAGTTACACATTCTTTAAGCCGAAGTTTATTTTCTACGCCACTTACTTGTCGGAAAAGATCGGTTATTGGCGCTACATCACGATTTACCAGCACTTAAAAGCGCATCCTGAAGACCAGATTTATCCGATTTTCCGATTCTTTGAAAATTGGTGCCAGGATGAAAACCGTCACGGAGATTTCTTCGATGCGGTGATGAGAGCTCAGCCTCAGATGTTGAATGATTGGCGCGCTAAGCTTTGGTGCCGTTTCTTCTTGCTGTCAGTGTTCGCGACAATGTATCTCAATGATATCCAGCGCGCGGGTTTTTATCGATCGCTCGGTCTCGATGCTCGCGAATACGACATCGAAGTGATTAAAAAGACCAACGAAACAGCAGGCCGCGTATTCCCCGTGATGCTCGACGTGAACAATCCAGAATTTTATGAACGCCTGGATGTTTGCCTCAAGAACAATCAGCAGTTGACTGCAATTGTTGCTTCTAATACTCCGAAATTCTTGCAGTTTTTCCAAAAGTTGCCTTTGTATCTGTCGAACGGCTGGCAATTAGTGAAGCTGTACTTCATGAAGACAATTGAATCACCTTCAGTACAGGGCGCTGTGCGTTAATTTTTGATTTTTCATCCTCTGTGACGGCGGTTCTGCGACAAGCGGAGCCGCTTTTTTTGGTATGATGTTAGATTAGTTTTCATTGGCGGCGTGCGATCTGGTTTCAAATTCTATTAAGGAACTTTATGAAGGACGTTTAGTTCTAATTCCCCGACTATGGCATTTACCCAACTCAAAAAACATTCTTGAAACTGTTGTGGTTCAATTCGGGCAAAGAAGGAGACTAAATGTGTCATGAGATGGTATACTATTCGGTAATTATAGAAAGCTTTTTAACCATTCATATTTGGGATTACCATAGGCTTCTATTCCGAACCGCTCCGTCTGCACCGCGTCTGGACAGCTAGAATCGCAATCGATCTAATATCTTTGAGCAAATGTTCTTTACTTCTTTCTATTCTTGGGTCTTTCAAGGAAAGCAAAAGGCTCTCAAAAACTGGTATTTAAAATATTCCTTGAAGGCAATGAATCTATTTGTTTTTGTTGGTAAGTTACAGCTTTACTAAAACGTCTTGCCATTGATAGCACCAATAAACTACAAAAAACTACATAAAAATTTACTCGGATTTAACTGTAGCATATTTGGGGTGAAAGTTAAGATGCGTTTACCCTGGTATCAATAGGTTATTAAACCTGTTTTTGGTGGAACGTTCTCACCTCAGTATCATTGTATGACAGAGACGGTTCGTTTCAGCAATTGCGAGCCATAATTGCCAAAAATTATCCGATTTTGCGCCACCCGATTTTTTCATTCCGCCACCAGCTAGAATCCGCTGTTTTGCGCCGCGATTCAGTAAGTATTATTCATCGAACAGCCTCTTTTTTAGGCAGTTATTTTGATATTGTTTTTGCTATTAATTCTCTCCCTCATCCGGGCGAAAAGCGTCTGGTAGAACGGGCAACAGCTTTGTGTTCAAAATTGCCTGAAGATTGGGAAAGCCAGATTCACAGTCTAACTAATTCTATTTCGTTACCTGCGGGCGATCGCCAAATTATACATTGTCTTGATGGACTGGTTGACAGTTTCGAGGGATTGTTGATTGAGGCAGGTTTAATTGCTACTAATTATGTGGCATTGCAATTCTGAAAGATTGGTGAATTAGATTTTTTTACAAATACAGGCGGGACGCCTGTGCCACAAATACAGGCGGGACGCCTGTGCCACAAACCGAACTTTTACAAACTTGCTTGTTGCAAATAACGCTCCAAGTCTTTAACCCGTTCTTGTGTCACCCTCGCTCTGCAATAACCGTAGGTAGAAGCAGCCAAAGTTCCACCTTCAAACTGCCCCATTTCATAATTGCAAGATTCATCTCTAAACTTGAGCCAACTACGCTGTGCTACTATCAATCTTTGCTTTTGTTTGCTGTTGAGTTTCGGCTGAAGTTGCTGATATACTTGATTGAGTTTTCTGTCTGCTGCCTGAAACTCTTGACTGGAACACGCATTCTGCTCCTGTGTAGTTTGAGGACTTTTGCAGTTAGGCTGTTGGGCGAGTTGCGAGGAAGTGTTGCTGGCTTGGCTGGGAAGTAAAAATCCTGCGGTTAACAACAGCGAACTCGCGGCTAATTTGACCCAAATAGTGATTTTTTTCAAAATATTTACCTCTTTTTCAATCTTTAATTTTTTCTGGTTGAGCCGATCGCCAAATCCACCAAGCTGCAGCCCACAGAGTAAAATTGCCGAAGAGAGTCATCGCCGCTTGCAGGGTAACAATCCATTCTAGGGCGGGAGAGTTGTCAAAATAGTGCCATGTACAGGCACACATAGCGCTGACGAGAGCGGGCAGCATTCCGGCGGAAAGGGCCCACCAAGCTCGGTTTTGAGTGACTTCGCCGTAAGTCCAAATTAACCAGATGGCGGCAATCCACTCGACGACGCTAGAGACGTGAATAATCCAGGTGGGAATTGACAAAGCGTGCATTTTTTGTATTCTGAACGAAGATGAAAGATTTATCGATCGGGACTTACGCAACTTTCATATAAAGTATGATGAGTCAGTCGATTTTAGATTTTAGATTTTAGATCTTAGATTTACTCCACAGATGAATCTTGGAGCTTGAGCTTTGGTCTAAAATTTTAGGAGCATCCACGACTTAAGTCGGGGCTTGTACCTGTTTTTGGGCTGGTCATACAATTTTAGATTAGCGATTGGAGATTTTATTAGATTTGTGATTTGAGCTGACTGATGACGTAAAGCCTTGAAGCTTGCTGACAGTATCATTTTTTTTGGTAGTAGTATTATCAAATTTCTAATCTCAAAAAAATCTAAAATCCCAAATCTAAAATCTAAAATAGTTAGATTCCCCATCACAAACAAAGAAAAGAGTAGAAATGCGAGCAATTTTGTGCGGCTATTACGGTAAAGGCAACGGCGGCGACGAGGCGCTGTTGGCATCGCTACTGCAAATGTTACCAGATGGCGTGACGCCGATCGTCCTGTCTGGCAATCCTGTCGAGACAAATCAGCGGTACGGGGTAGCTGCGCGCGATCGGATGAATGCCTTTCAAGTTCTCGAAGCACTCCGCACCTCCGACGCGCTAATCTGGGGCGGGGGTAGTTTAATCCAAGACGCAACTAGCATTGCGAGCCCTTTCTATTATGGGGGTTTGATGGGATTAGCGCAGCAGATGGGCTTAAAAACTGTTGCTTGGGCCCAGGGAATTGGGCCTTTGAAGCGCGAAATGACTCGCAAGTTATCTCAGCGCTGTTTTGCTGGATGCACCGCCGTCAGCGTGCGGGATAAAGGTTCAGCTACTTTACTTGCAGATTGGAAAATTCCCTTTACTTTAGCGCCCGATCCGGTGTGGGCTTTAGAGAATTCCCCCGTGTCGGGTTTGTGGGATTTACCTGCACCCAGAGTTGCTGTTTGTTTGCGTTCTCATCCTACACTAACTCCGGCGCGTTTGTCAATCTTAACTCAAGCTTTAGTTGACTTTCAAAAAGCAACTCGCACCTTAATTTTGCTGCTGCCTTTTCAAGCGTCTCACGACTTAGAAATTGCCCAACATTTGCACGAAGCCCTGCCGCAAAGGAGCCGTATCCTCAGTTTAGACGATCCGAGAAAGTTGAAAGGAGTATTCCGGGGAGTCGAAATGGCGATCGGGATGCGCTACCACAGTTTAATTATGGCAGCCTCCGAAGAATGCCGCTGTTTTGCTCTCAGCTACGATCCCAAAGTCAGTCAATTGATGGATGAGTTAGAAATGCCGGGATACTTATTATCAGAATTGCCAGAAGATCCTTATTTAATCAGCAAAACCTGGATCGAACACTATGCTAACGGCGACGCCTTATCGCCAGACAGGATAAAATTTATAGTAGAGCGATCGCTCTTTCATCGCGAAGTATTGCGCGCCGCGATCCAGTAATCTCATTCAGAGGTGAAATACAATGACAGTTAGTACAGCCGACTTAAAAATTACCTGGAAAAAATTGCCAGACGACTTCATTTTAGACGATGAACCAGTGGAAAATATCGATCATCCCTTGCTCGCTGCAGCCTTGCGGGAAATCTTAGAAATCGCAGGGCTAATTGTAACAGGAATATTAGTTGCCCCAAACATGGGAATTTGCGCTACATTAAACGGCAAGCTAGTTATTAAAGCTCCCGATTGGTTTTATGCCCGCAACGTACAACCACTTGAGAGTCAAGAAATTCGCCGCAGTTATACTCCCAACTTAGAAGGAGAAGTCCCGGCGATTGTCATGGAATTTTTGTCAGCTAGTCCCAACGATGAATATTCTAGTAAACAAACTTATCCGCCTGGAAAATGGTATTTTTACGAGCAAATATTGCGCGTTCCAGTCTATGCACTTTTTGAACCAGCCGCCGGAGTTTTAGAAGTCTACCACTTGGATTCATCAGGAAAGTATGAAGTACAACTACCCGATGCTTTCGGTCGTTATTGGATTTCAGGAGTTGGGTTATTTCTGGGTGTTTGGCACGGAACAAAAGCCGAAAGAACGGGATATTGGTTGCGGTGGTGGGATGAGAGTGGAGAGATGTTATTGTGGGGAGTAGAGATGGTAGAAAGGGAAAGGCAAGAAATAGAAATTGTTCAACATCGAGCTGAACAAGAACGAGAACGGGCCGATGGACTAGCCGCCCAATTAAGAGCAGCAGGCATTGAACCAGAAGCCTAATGCAATAATGAGCAATTAAACTTTGCCGAGGAAAAGTTTTAATTGGTCATTAATTAAAAAGTATTGAACTACATCGCAAACATCAATATTTATCGGCGTTAATCAGCCTTCATCAGCGGTTAAAAATTACATTCAGGAGACAGCAAAATTGGCAAGAGTAAGAGTGCGGGAACACGTCAATCCCCTATCAATTAGATATCAAGCATCTGCAACCCCCCCGGATTGGACTAAAATCTATGCCGACTTAAATTTACCGCTGCATTTAGATATCGGCTGCGGCAGAGGGCGGTTTTTGTGGCACATGGCGCAAGTACAAACTGACTGGAATTTTCTCGGATTAGAAATTCGGGAACCTCTGGTAGAGGAGGCGAATCTGTGGCGGGACGAAAAAGGCTTGACAAATTTGCACTATTTGTTTTGCAATGCGAATAGTTCCCTGAAACCAATTTTAGAAACTTTACCCGCAGGTACTTTGCAGCGAGTTAGCATTCAGTTTCCCGATCCGTGGTTCAAGAAAAAGCACCACAAACGGCGGGTGGTACAGCAGGAATTAGTCAATGAATTGGGAACTTATCTGGCAATTGGTGGCGAAGTTTTTATCCAGTCAGATATTGAGGAAGTAGAAAGGGAAATGTGCGATCGCTTTTCATCTCACCCTAGTTTTCAACGTCAAAATGGTGGCGAATGGTTAGCCGAAAATCCCCTACCTGTGGCTACTGAAAGAGAAATTGCGACTCTGAAACGGGGCGAACCAGTTTATCGAGCACTGTATCAAAAATAATGCTCGTTTTTGCAAACTTACCTTGGTAATAAATGTTATAACTTACATCTTGCACCTTGGTTAGGAACAGGCAAGATGCCTGTTCCACAAAACTTAATTTTCTTTGTGGAACGGGCCGGAAAGCCCGTTAACAAAATAATTATTTCTAACTTAAACCCAAGACGGCAGCCACATCCTAATTTTCCATTCCATTTGCGACAAAGGCAGTCCCAAATAGATAGGCATCCAGAAAATAAAAGCACCCAAAACCAGAAAAAGAATTGTTACCCCCATCCCTCGGAGTCGAGTTTGAGGGCTGTGCAGCCACCTGTCTACCCACCAAGCAAGTGCTAAGGCTGCAAACACAGAACAGCCCATATAATGGTACAAAAATATGCAGCGAGTCACCTTCACCCAAGGCAGCAAATTAGCGGCCCAATTAACTATTAAATATAACGCCAGCCACATTTCAGCAGTCGGCGGAAACAAAATCGGCCGCTGCTGTTCTATCGCGTCAACAGAAGCCTCGCTGCGCGTTTGCAGCCACACCAAAATCCGGTGAACTAAAAGTCCTATTACTAGCACTAAAGCTAAGGTTGACAGCCACCACAGGAAGGGATTTCCCATTGCGTGAACGTCAAAAATTGCATGAGTTGCACCTTCAGGTAAAGGCGGCAAAACCGGATCTGGTTGGGCATTGCTGCTAGCAGTTTTGTAGAAGTAAACTATGGGGCGCAGCATCAAAGGCCAACTGTACCACGTGGAACAGTAAGGATGTACATCGGGGCCGCTTTTAATCCGCTGGTGATAAGTCAAAATTTCCGTTTGCATCTGCCAGAAGTTGGGAGTTGGATTAAAGTGCAGGTGAGGAATCCAAGAGATGCTGTAAACTAGAATAGGAATAATAGCTAGACTCAAACAGAGTTCTATAAAATTGAGTTTAGTCAGTTTTTGGACTGGGCTTTCGGCTGGAATTAGAGGTGAATCTACCTCGCGGCTTTGTTCTTCATTTCCTCTGTTACCCTGGATAAAACGAACTGCCCAAGCACAGATTAAAATTAGATAAGTACCAAAAAGAAACCATAATCCGTTCCATTTGATAGCCGCAGATGCGCCGAAACCTATTCCGGCGAGTACCAGCCAAAGCCAGCGCTTTTTGCCTTGGGATTCTACGGATTTGAAAATAAATAACTGACCTAAAATTCCAAACAAAACTAAATAAATGTTGTTCAGCGCGTAGCGAGACTCAACTAAAAACAAACCGTCGCAGGCGATAAATAAAGCAGCAATAAAAGCAAAGGTGCGGCGCCGAACTAGCTGATAAGCCAGCGCTCCCACAACTAGCGGAATAAAGGAACCCGTGAGAGCATTCAGCCAGCGGTAATCCCAAGGGGAAAGCAGGGAGCCAGCCATACTGTTGACGGCTGTTTTGCCGAAGGGAAGGTGAGTGCCGATCGCAATGCCGATCGCAATTATGTACTGGCTCAGCGGCGGGTGAGCGTTGAAAAAAGGAGTTTTGGTGAGATAATCGTTGGCAAATTTAGCGTAATAAACCTCGTCAAATACTAAAGTGTTAAATCGCTCTAGTTCCCAAAAGCGTAAAGTTAAGGAAAAGAGAAAAATGCCGAGCATGGCTAGGGAGAAAATAACATTCGATTTGTTAAATTGTTGTTTTTTGATTTTCATAACACAGCAGCAAATAATAGATCCTAAATTTGAGGGCGATCGCTAATTTAAAATTCCTGAGTTAAGATTAACGTAAGATAGGACTTGTGCAGAAACCGAAATTTTCATAAAAAACCGGGTTTTTTGGAAATACCCAGTTTCTTAAACCCGGTTTCTAATAATGCTTGGAGAGTGCAGCGAGAAGCAGTAGCCACTATTGTTTCACCAAATGCTCCCCATCTAATTAGCAAGCCGGAAGGAAAAGCGGGCATCACAAGGTGCGATAGATTATGATAGCAGCTAATCATGTCTTTTTTGAGTGAGTGCTTATGAATCCCATACTTTCGATTGGGGGGCGTTGGGGGTTAGCTGTAGGTGCGACTATGCTGATGGGCTCTGCCGCCGCGCCAAATCCCCAGACATTTGAAAGCTTTGCTGATTTCTGTACCAACAAAGAGAATTTGACCCCTGAAGCCAGACATACGGTGGAGGTGTTGCTATCAAAAGCAAAAACACAAGAGTGCGATCGCGCTCAAACAGCACTGACTAATCTCACAGAACTTTCCCTGATTCGCAATCAAATAGTAGATATCAAACCATTATCAAAATTCACCAATCTGAGAAAGCTCAACCTCAGTAGAAATCAAATAACAGATGTGCAACCCTTATCGGGACTGACTAATCTGAGATCCCTCGTCCTCAATTTCAATCAAATCTCAGACGTGAAACCATTATCGGGGCTGACTAATCTGACAGAGCTTTTCCTCGAAGCCAATCAAATCGTAGGTGTAAAACCTTTAGCTGGGTTGACTAATCTAACAGGGCTGTCCCTCGCATCTAATCAAATTGTAGATGTGACACCTTTATCGAGAATGACTGAGTTAAACTTTCTTTATTTGAGTGGCAATAAAATCGCAGATGTGAAACCCTTATCGGGATTGACCAATCTGATACTGCTTTTCCTAGAATCCAATCAAATCGCAGATATCAAACCTTTAGCGGGATTGACAAATCTGACCGCCCTACACCTCAGTAGAAATCAAATCGCAGATGCCCAACCTTTAGCGGGATTGGTATATCTGACAACCCTCGATCTCAGTAGAAATCAAATCCCGGATGGGGAAGCCGAGCGATTAATTCAGAAAAACAAACAACTATTAAATCAAAAAACAGATGAAGCCGAGCGATTGGTTCAGGAAGCTAGGCGACTATTCGCTCAGGAAACAGCAGCATCTTACCACGAGGCATTGCAAAAGTTTGATGCAGCGCGATCGCTTTATCGAATGCTTAGAAATTGGGAGGACGAAGCTTACACGCTGAATCAAATCGGCTTCATTATTAATAGATTAGGAGACAGACAGCAAGCCCTGAACTACTACAAGCAAGCTCTTTCTTGGCATCAGACTATACGTGATCGCCATATGCAAGCCCCCATCCTCAACAACATTGGGGCCGTCTACTATGCTTTGGGAGAGAAACAGCAAGCCATCGACTACTATAACCAAGCCCTTTCCCTAATTCGGGAAATGCGCGATCGCCCTGAAGCAAGTATCAACCTCAGCAACATCTCGAACCTACCCGCAAACAGCGACACATCTTGGGGCGATCGCACTGCGGAAGCCACCACACTCAACAACATCGGCTTAGCCTACAACGATTTGGGAGAAAAACAGAAAGCAAAAGAGTATTTTAACCAAGCCCTTCCCTTATTCCGGGCTATGGGCGATCGGGCTAAGGAAGCCACTATCCTCAACAATATTGGCTTAGTCTATTCAGATTTGGGAGAAAAACAAACAGCCCTCGACTACTACAAACAAGCCCTCGATTTGACACCAAAAGTGGGCGATCGGCGTGGAGAAGCCCTCACCCTCAACAATACAGGTACTACTTACTCAGAATTGGGAAAACAGCAGAAAGCAGAAGAATATTTCAACCAAGCCCTGCCGCTGTTTCGCGCTGTGGGCGATCGTCCTGGGGAAGCTCTCACCCTCTACAATATGGCTAATATCAAAGGCGAGCGAGGCAATTTAATCGCAGCCCTCACTGACATTGAAACCTCCATCAAAATCATCGAAAACCTCCGCACCAAAATTACCAACCACGAGCTCCGCCTCTCATACTTTGCCACGGTACAAGACTATTACCAGTTCTACATTGACCTGTTAATGGAACTGCACAAAACCAATCCCAAATCTGGTTACGATCGCAAAGCCTTAGAAGCCAGCGAACGCTCCCGCGCCCGCACTTTATTGGAACTTCTTCAAGAAGCAAACGCCGATATTCGCCAAGGTGTCGCCCCGGAGTTATTGCAGCAAGAACGCAATTTACAACAGCAACTCGATGCCTTAGAAACACGCCGAATCGAAACTATAAGCCGCCCCCATCATACCCCCGCAGAAAAAGCAGAATTAGACCAAAAACGGCAAACTTTACTAGGACAATATCAGGACATTCAAGCCCTAATCCGCTCCACCAGTCCCCGGTACGCCACTCTCACCCAACCGCAACCTTTAACCGTGGCACAGATTCAACAACAAATCCTCGATCAGAATACAATTTTACTCCAGTATTCTTTAGGGAAAGAGCGCAGCTATCTGTGGGCTGTGACTAAAACCAGTATCACCAGTTATAAATTGCCCAAACGTGCCGAAATAGAAAAAGCAGCCCGCAATTTCCGCGATGCTGTGACTAGCCCGCTCTACCGAAACATTCCCGATCGAGTTGCTGAAGCTAACAACACGCTTAGTCAAATTATTTTACAGCCTGTAGCAGCACAACTAGGTCAAAAACGCCTGCTGATTGTTGGCGATGGCATTCTCAATTACCTCCCCTTTGCCGCCCTCTCACTCCCCGAAACACCCGGTACAAATCGGAATTCGCCTTTAATTGTAGACCATGAAATTGTGCTGCTGCCTTCCGCTTCCACCTTGGGAATCTTAAGACAAAACTACAATGACAGACAACCCCCAACTCGGACTTTAGCAATGCTCGCCGATCCAGTTTTTAGCGCTGACGATGAACGAGTCAGAACCCAGTCTAATAGCGCCAATCCCCAAGCAATAGAATCAGTAAATCTCGGTTTAAGCCGCTCTAGCCGCGCCAATAACATACAGTTCAGCCGTTTAAAATTCACTCGCCAAGAAGCTCAAATCATTCAAGCGTTGGTTCCTGCCAATTATCGCACCGCATCTTTGGATTTTGCAGCCAGCCGCGCCTTCGCAACCAGTCAGAACTTAAGCCAATATAAAATCATTCATTTTGCCACTCACGGTTTAGCGAATAGCACTCACCCGGAACTATCGGGAATCATCTTGTCACTGGTAGATGAAAAGGGCAATCCCTTAAACGGATTCCTGCGACTTACTGATATTTTCAATCTGAAATTAGCAGCCGATTTAGTAGTGTTAAGTGCCTGTCAAACCGGATTAGGGCAGAACATTCAAGGCGAGGGCATGGTAGGATTAACGCGAGGATTTATGTATGCGGGGGCTCAGCGAGTGGTGGTGAGTTTATGGAATGTGGATGATGAAGGAACAGCTACGTTAATGTCGAGTTTCTATCAGGGAATGCTGCAAAAAGGGTTAACGCCAGCGGCAGCATTGAGGGCGGCACAACTCGAAATGTTGAAGCAGGAAGAGTGGCGTTCTCCTTATTATTGGGCGGCTTTTACTCTTCAGGGGGAATGGCGATAAATTTTAGGGAAAACAGTTAGGATATCAAGTCAGGTTAATAGTTGATAAATCTTATATGGTAATAGTCGAGCAAATTTTTGCGATGTGACCGAATGCTTTTTGTGATTTTTTTTGTAGGCTGCTAAGTAGGTCGGCGGGAAAATCCATAAGTATGTAACAAAATATTAAGTCGGGTGACTGGACTTGAATTTAATACGTTGTGTAGGGTAATCTTCTCTTTTTCCTTTAACTTCTACTCCATGAATTACGGCGTAGGCGAGTTCTAATTCATCCCTGGGGGGGTGACAACCCACCTGAAACCCATAGCTAGTAAGGATTGAGCCAACTTGTGGTAAAAAAAGATAGGCAGCAGAGTTGTTACACGCTTGCCTATCCAAAAAAATAATGATACTAAGATTCTACCAGACTCACTTACAAAAATACCTGACGCCATCTCAGTTTTTGGTGATGACAATTTTGCTATCCTTGATGCAATCAGAAAAACAAGTGAGATTAGAGCGGCTCTCCCGAGTATTTCCCTGTCTAATTACAGCCGAAAGTCGGCGACGGAAATTACAAAGATTTTTGGATTTACCGAATTTAACAATCGAATTAATTTGGTTTCCATTAATTACTTACTGGTTGACTACTTATTGCTCTGTCGGTCAAACCTTGTCAATCGCAATCGAGATCAGTCAATGGGGGTGTATTAATCTTTTCATGGTTAGCTTAATCTGGGAGCGAAGAGCACTTCCATTATACTGGTCATTGTTGCCCAAATTGGGGAGCAGCAACTTCGAGGAACAGACTACAAATTTACAGCAAGTTTTACCGTTATTTTCAGATGGGTAAAGTCATCGTTTTAGGAGACCGTGAATTTTGTTCTGTCGATTTGGGAAACTGGCTCAAGGAAAAGGGTGTGTCTTTTTGCTTAAGACTGAAGAGGAATCATTGTATCGAAACAGAGCATTTAGTTTGGCAGCGATTAGATGCAGGGTAAGCGCATCTAATTTAGTATCAGATGTAACCGACAAAAAAATGAGGGTGCAGTATTATCGCTTGCCGGTTTGGCTGGGAGATTCTATAATGACTCTCAAGCTCAGTATAAGATAGGAATGAATACTCCATGAATAAAGGATTTTCACCAGTTGTAGCGAACGCTAAATTAAAAACCCAAAAAAAAACCCAGCCTCAACCTATTTCTATGCAAGAACTAGAAGGGGGTTTGTTGAATTATTTTGATGATCTACCTGATCCAAGAGTTGACCGTACTAAATATCACTTACTTAAAGATATTATAGTGATTGCTTTGTTAACGATAATAGCTGGAGGTAACGGATGGGAAGATATGGAAAATTATGGAATAAGTAAACAATCCTGGCTCAAACAATTTTTAGAATTACCCAATGGCATTCCTCATCATGATACGTTTCGTAGAGTTTTTGAAAAATTAGATCCCAAAATTTTAGAACAGAATTTAACTCAATGGGTTCAAAAATTTATCGGTTCAGTTGTTAACCAAGTTATCCCGATTGACGGAAAAAGTCTTCGGGGGTCTTATGACCGAAATCAGGGCAAAAAAAATTTACATTTAGTGACAGCGTGGGCTTCGGAAAATCGTTTAGTCCTCGGCCAAGTTAAGGTAGACAGCTATTCCAATGAAATTACAGCCATTCCAGCTTTGTTAGAATTAATTGACGTAACCAGCGCAATTATTACGATGGATGCAATGGGAACTCAAACGGAGATTATTAAACAGATTGTTCATAAAAAAGCTAATTATGTAGTTTGCTTAAAAAGTAATCACCCGACTCTTTACAATCAAGTGAAATCTTGGTTTGAGCTTCAATCAAGTCGGCAATTTGATGGAGTTAAAATGACGGATTACCGTCAAGTATAAAAAGGGCATAACCGGATTGAGAAAAGAAGGGTTTGGGCCATTCCCGTTTCAGAATTTGGAGGTCTTTATAATCAAGATAAATGGGCGGGACTCCAGACGGTTGTTATAGTCGAACGGTTTCGACAAGAGTGGAATGGAACCTCTCATGAAGTCCAGTTCTATCTAAGTTCTTTAACCGTAGATGCTCAAAAACATGGTTCTATTATTCGGGAACATTGGAGCATTGAAAATAAACAACATTGGGTTTTAGATGTGACTTTTAATGAGGATAAATCTCGCGTCCGAACATTGAATAGCCCTCAAAACTTGGCTGTGCTCAGACGGATGGCCCTTAATGCCCTCAATCTGTGAAACCACCCTACCGCGTAGCTTGAGACAAAAAAGGAACCGGGCAGCCATGAGTGATGAGTACATGATGCTTATTATCAAATCCGGCTCTCCTGAGTTTATGGTGTAAAATGTACCTAATAATACATTTACCGTTATGAGCTTCCATCTAGACTATCTATTAGCCTTGCCTGGAGTCAGGGTTGAAACTTGTACTCAAGTTGAGGGAAAAATTTTCTTGGGACTGAGCATTTTATCAGAAGGAATTGTTTGTCATCATTGTAAACATTATACCGAAAAACTGCATCAAAATCGACCAATTCTAGTAAGAGATTTGTCTGTTTTTGGTCGTCCTGTGTATTTGAAAATCCCACGGCGGCAGTTTTACTGTCCTAGTTGCCAACGGTATCCCACAGAAAGAATAGATTTTTTGGACGTTAAAAGACGGCATACTCAACGATACGAACAAAATATTTATGAGCGTGTAAAACAATCGAGCATGGAGCAAATTGGACGAGAAGAAGGACTGAGTTATGACGAAATAAAAGGAATATTTGAGCAGGTAATTAAGACCAAAAAAAAAACTAATTGGAAAATCACCACACGAATTTCTATCGACGAGATAAGTATGCGAAAAGGTCAAGGGAATTTCGTGACTGTTGTTAGTGACATTTGTGAGGGGAATTTAATTGAGATGATTGATTCTCATCGCTCGGAAGAAATCAGTGAAATCTTTATGAAACAGCCGATTGAGGTTCGGAAACAAGTTGAGGAAGTGAGTGTTGATATGTGGGGGGGATTCCCTAAAGTTATCAAAAAAGTATTCCCAAATGCCCTAGTTGTTATCGATCGTTTTCATGTAATGAAAGTAGTTAATAAAGACTTAAATAAGTTACGTAGAGCAGCCGGAATAACAGATAGGCAAAGTAAATATTTATTATTAAGTAATCGAGTAAATTTGAATACTGAGCAGATTGATAAATTAGAATTGACACTAGCAAAATCAGAATGTTTGAGAATTGCGTATGAGATGAAAGAAAATTTTAGAGAAATATATGAGACTAATTTGACGGTCAAAAAAGGGCAGAGGAAAATCAAAGAGTGGCTCAATCATGCACAAGTATTTTTTAGAGAATCTGCATCAACAATTGAGAATCATTTTGAGGGTATTTGCAACTACTTTCTTCATCGCACCACAAGTGGAGTCATGTCAGGAATCAACAATCGGATTAAGTTGATAATGCGGCAAGGGTATGGTTTTTCTAATTTTAATAATTTTAGGAATCGCGTATTAGCTTGCTTTTCTGATTAGATAAACTTATAACCATAAGTTCAGGAGAGCCTCAAATCCTTGTGTCAAGCCTGATTGAGATGCTCTTACCCTGAGCGTTAATCTCCAAGCACTCTTAGTCTGGCTTGGCAATTATGGACATCTTTCTTACGCAAAGCTGACTGAGTTATTGTGGGAACTCGGCAGGATAGAAGTGTCCGTAGGAACACTCCAAAAAACGAATCAACGAGTAGCAGCAGCAGTAAAGCCAGCGATTAATGCACTGTGGGAATGGGCCCAGGAGCAATCAAACGTTCATGTAGATGAAACGCCCTGGTGTGTGATGGGGGTTAAAGAATGGCTATGGACGGCGAGTGGAGAAGGATTCTGTTTATTCCATGCTGCAGATACCAGGGGACGTGTGGAATTAGAAACCATGCTGGGCACAGAATTTGCGGGAGTCTTAAGCTCAGATGATTTCAGCGTTTAAGCTGTTACGCATTTAAATTGGAAATTCAGGACAGGCTAGAAGCCCGTCCCACAAGAGTTGTATTGATTTTTGACAGACAGTTTAAATGTAGAACAGCTTATAATGGTGGGAACATCGCAGCCCAACAGAAGTGTCTGGCTCATTTACGGCGGCATTTCAAGAAAGTGCTAGAACTTCCTGGCAACAATAATGCAGCAGTCGCTCAAATATTTCTTTCATTAATTGATGAAGCTTTTCGAACCCATGAGTCCTGGCGCAAGACGAGGGCTCTACTCACCTACCACTCGTGGGCAAATGATTTCAAAATACGATTGAATCTTGCTTTGGGGACTTGGTTGAACCAAGTTGGTTATGCCGCAGGTTTGTTACTCAAATCCTTACGAGATAAGGCAGAACAATGGTGGTATTTTCTGAATGACCCCTCGGTGCCTCCGGATAATAATTTAGCAGAACGTTCTCTACGGCTAGCTGTCACGAAACGGAAAGTTTCTGGTGGCTCTCGTTCGATGAAACGATTTGAGGAAACGGCTAATTTATTGAGTGTGATTCAAACCTGTCGTTTTCAAGCTCGTTCAGTAATGGCTTTTTTCCGTGAGGCTATTTCTGCCCAATATGAGTGACTTGGCTATGCCTGAGCTCATTCCCCTTTTTCAGACCTGAATCCTTACAAATTCTCAATTGACAAAGGTACAGTATAATGTCTTTATTACTCAAAAAGGACAAAATCCTCAACAAGTAAAGGCAGAGATAGAACAGAGCGTCCAAGAGCGTTTCTCTTGGTTTCTGAATGAATTTGATACCAGCTCGCTTTCTTAATGCCAACTGCAAACAAAATACCGAAATTGGCGAGGGCGCTATATAAACCGCCACTCAGCACGTAATCCCAAAGCCGATCGAACGATTCGCTCATAAATTGGGAACCTTGTGCAGACTGATTGAGAATTTGAGGAATTTAGTCTTGCACAGCCCCAAATAAGAGGGAACTTTTCAATAAAAAACTTTGGGATAACATTTCCATCTTGAGTTCACCTAAAACGACACCCACACCCGAAAATTGATAAATGCCATGCCAATTGAAAAAGTACCTAATACTTCCTCGAATTACTACCTGATTGCCTTTGATAAGGATGGCAATGAACGCGATGAAGCTGATGGAAAGAAACTGAGCGAACAAATCTTCACAGCACTAGCCAATGAGCCAATCACAGATGTATTCCTTATGAGCCACGGGTGGATGGGTGACATCCCCGCAGCGCGACAGCAGTACAACGACTGGATTGGCGCTATGGCTAAACAAACAGCCGATATTGAAAAAATAAAACAGGTGCGATCGGGATTTCGTCCCTTAATGATTGGCCTGCACTGGCCGAGCAAACCTTGGGGCGATGAAGATTTGACAAGTTCGGTGTCCTTTGACGTGAACGACGAAGATCCAGTTGAGGGGTTAGTAGATGAATATGCCTCGCGCATTGCTAACACTGAAGCAGCACGGCAAGCCCTGCAAACAATTCTCAGGGCGGCGAGCGAAGACAACACACTTGATAGCTTGCCACCAGAGGTACTCAACGCCTACCAAGTGTTGAACCAAGAGGCTGACTTGGGTAGCGAAGGTGAAGGTGCGGCACCGGGTTCGGATTGGGAAGGTTTCGATCCAGAAGCCATCTATGAAGCGAGTATAGATGAACCAGTAAGTTTCAGCACCGACAGCAGCTCTTTCTGGGATAAGGTTTTGAACCCCCTGCGGGTACTGTCTTATTGGAAAATGAAAGAACGCGCTCGCAAAATCGGTGAGAACAGTGGGTTCAACTTGTTAAAAACACTGCAAGAGAACGCTGCAGAAACGGTGCGATTCCACCTGATGGGTCACAGCTTTGGATGCGTTGTTGTCTCTTCCATCCTCAACGGTCCGCAAGGGAAGGGTACGTTAGTCCGCCCAGTGAATTCTCTGGCGTTGGTACAAGGCGCTGTATCGCTCTGGTCTTATTGTTCAAAGATTTCATACGAACGCGATCGCCCCGGTTACTTTAATACAATCATCGCTCAAGGTAAAGTCGCAGGTCCGATCGTTACAACTCACTCCCAGTTCGACTATGCAGTCGGCAGGATGTACCCCCTAGCTGGAAAGACTGCCTTTAGTAGTGTGGACTTTGCCCCCGGTCAATTGCCTAAGTATGGTGGAATTGGTAGCTTTGGTTTAGGCGGAGATGACCTCGCAGCGGAAAACATAAATATGCTCCCCTGCGATGCCTCGTATCACTTTAAACCGGGCAAAATTTACAACCTGGAAAGCAGCGAATTTATTTGTAATGCGAACCTGGGAGGACCAACCAGTGGTGCCCATTGCGACATTGCCAAGCCGCAAGTAGCTCATGCCGTATGGTCGGCAGCTTATTCCACGTAAGCCCCAGAGTTAGACCCAATTTTTTGGCCTGGGAGAACGGATAGAAACTTAGAAAGCCCTTGTTAAAAAAGCTTGTGGGGTTTCTATCTGATTCACTCAAAACTCAAATTGTGATTATTCGCCGAACCAACCAGGAACCAAAAATATGAACGAAGAAGATTTGCTATTTTTCAATGGGATTAATGGCGCCAGCGGTGATTATTTGCTACCGCCATTGAGCGCCGAGCAAGTATCTAAGATTGCCCAAGGCGAAGAATTCGATCCAGACAATCTAGAAGATATCCAGCTAAAAAAGCGACAAATAGAAGAGCCTGGCTTTGCTCCGATAGAGGGAGTAGATCCCAAAAACCTCGCAGAAACAGGTTGGGGGGTAATTTTCGCTTACGATGCCGATCCGGCAATTCGAGACGCGCTCAGCGAGCTATTAGACCATCGCAAACAGCAAGCCACTCAACAGCACGAGGATTACTATAAGGAATACAAAGGTCCCCAAGGCTATCGTTACGACAAGGCAAAAAATCAGTACGAGTCAAAAAAGAATTTCTTGGCACGTCAGGGAGTATCTTCAGGTCCTGCCGATCCGGACAAAATGCCCTATTACCTGCTGATTGTTGGAGATCCAGTAACAATTCCCTATCGCTTTCAGTCCCAGCTCAGCGTTCAGTACGCAGTGGGTCGCATTTACTTTGATACGCTACAGGAATACGCGCAGTACGCTCACAGTGTAGTAGAAGCTGAAACTGGCAATTTATCCCTATCCCCTAGCGCAGCCTTTTTCGGTGTGTGCAACCCTGGAGACGCTGCCACTAATCTCAGCACTCAAGACCTAATTCAGCCCTTATCTGAATGGGTTGCCGAGAAACATTCCGGCTGGGATGTGAAAACGATTCTCAAAGAAGAAGCAACCAAAGCCCGCTTGGGGCAATTGCTAGGAGGCAGTGAAACACCTAGTTTGCTTTTCACTGCCAGTCATGGCATGGGCTTTCCCAACGGCGATCCGCGTCAGTTGCCCCACCAAGGCGCACTGCTGTGCCAAGACTGGCCCGGTCGCGAATGGGGACGAAAGCCGATCCCGGAAGATTTTTATTTTTCTGGGGACGATATTGGCGAACAAGCGCGGCTTTTAGGAATGATTGCTTTTCACTTTGCCTGCTATGGTGCTGGCTGTCCCCAAAAGGATGAATTCGACGGTCACTCTAAATTTCTTTCCGAACGACCCGATATTGCGCCGTATCCCTTTCTTGCTCGCTTGCCGCAGAAACTCCTGAGTCATGCCAAGGGAGGTGCCCTCGCTGTCATTGGTCATGTCGATCGAGCTTGGGGTTGTTCTTTCTCTAGTTCAGATATTCGTGGTTCAAGTGCGGAGAAACGGCAGATCGCAGTTTTTCAGAGTAGCGTTAAGCGTCTGCTGGAAGGGCATCCAGTAGGATCGGCAGTGGAGTATTTTGACGAGCGCTATGCCGAAATCTCCTCCGACCTCAGCTCTGAGCTAGAAGAGATTAAGTTTGGCGCGGTTCCCAATAATCAGAGTTTGGCTGGTATGTGGACGGCTAACAATGATGCCCGCAACTATGCCATTATCGGCGATCCAGCAGTCCGCCTAGTGGTCAGTGACAGTAAAGATGCCAGCGCCGATCGCCCTACGATTGAATCTGTGCATTTGCCTTTTCATCTGGCACAGGGTTTGGCTCAGGAAACTCAAGAGCAAGTTGTTGATGAAGCTGCTCTGAAGCAAGTTCAGACGCAACTTATATCATCATTAGAGCAATTTGTCAATACCGCCCAAAAAACTCCTGTTGACAGCGCCGAAAGTCTGCAAACAGCAACATCAATAGCCACCAATCTCTTGAATGTGTTGAAGGGATTGAGTTAATAGCGATCGCACCTAAGTGAACGGCTGCCGGGACTTTTCCCGCGCAGCTTTCAGGTTGTTAGGGAGCGATCTAGGGCAGCGGACTTGCGTCCTCGTTTGGGTCTGACGCTTCCTTGGCGTTCTTCGCTAGGAACTAGTACAGCTCGGCAGAAATAGACAGGCCATTAAACGGCCAAGACTTTACCCTTATATGTCCACTTAAAAGGTTT
>NZ_JAUBTR010000195.1:0-1545 GCF_036705045.1 Microcoleus sp. BR0-C5 | reverse complement strand
CGACTTTTTTTGGCATGGCTATTTTTCCTCGATTTTTTCAGCAATTATAACAGACCTATGACAACCGGATTCCGTATGATTCGATAGTTTGCTGCCACAGTTGAGAATTGGGAAATAGATAAAATATTTTCATCTTAGATCATTTTCTTGCCGTGCCGCGCGAATGGTTTGGGGAAATACGCCTACTAAAAGTGCCAAAGCTTCATCAGGAATTTGTGCCACCGTTTCCCCATCCAAATATTGTTCAAACTGAGTTAAAACCATTTGTGCCCGTTCCAAAGCTGCCGGCTTTGCCGTTAACTGTTCCATTAACCGCACCCACTGTCGCCGAATTCCCAAAGCTTTCTGTATTTCTTCGGGAGATTGAGGGCAAACCAAACAAAAATCGCCCACGGGAATCGCCTGCTGAGAGTCAACATCAAAAGCGCCCCCAACGGCAGCCCCAGGCCCGGCAAACTGCGCGTGGAAACGTTTAATCAAAATTAGGCCGTTCCGGCGACGGCTATCTACCATCAACAGCTTGCCGCTGTTGATTTCTGCGAGAATGTCAGAGGAGTGGGGGTGTTCTGTCAAATCTGTGCCAAGGTTTCGATTTCGCAAGTCCGGGTCAGCAGAAAGGCCGAGGCGGACAATATAATTAGAGGTAAGATTAGAGCTGGATGAAGTATCAATTTTTTTCTCCTCCCGCTGCCGATCGAGATTATTCATTTAAAGTCATAAATTAATACTGTCACAAGGTGGTCGTTTGAGTGCGATCGAATATCAAATGCAGGTAGAACAAGCAGTAGACACCCTGAAAGCGGATCTCCCGACGCTTTTTGAAAAAGACATCTCCTACGACATCTACACAAAAGATGTTTATTTTCAAGACCCTGTTAACAAATTTAAAGGAAAAATCAACTATCGCATTATCTTTTGGACTCTGCGATTTCACGGGCAGCTATTCTTTAACGAGATTTACTTCGACCTGCACGACGTAGGTGAGACAGCCCATGATACTATTGTGGCAAATTGGACTGTTCGCGGGACACTGCGGGTTCCCTGGAAAGCTCGGATTTTTTTTAACGGCTACTCTACTTATAAACTGGATAAAGACGGCTTAATTTACGAACATATCGACACCTGGGACAGAGAGCCCGGAGAGATTTTAAAGCAGTTTTTCCGCAAGGGAGAGGAGGCGACCCAAGTATAAGCCAAAAAGGTTGATCGCGCCTCGCCATCAGAGCCAGCCACCGAATTAACTTATAATGGTTAAAATAATCATCATCCCTCCGATTCATTTTCTGTTATTTGTAAATTGCTAAAATGATTGTCCTCTGATTCAATTTCTGCTATTTGCACTCCTGAAAAACATCATGGCTGATATTGTCGAGACTGCCACCAATGCCGGTTCTTTCAAAACCCTCGTGACTGTTATTGAAGCGGCTGGTTTGTTAGAGTTATTGCAAAGTCCGGGCCCCTACACCGTCTTAGGAATGAAAATTTAATAACTTTAGCGTCTGCTAAATAGTCGGAACTGCACGATAATTCCATTTGGGTAGGTAC
>NZ_JAUBTR010000120.1:0-11305 GCF_036705045.1 Microcoleus sp. BR0-C5 | reverse complement strand
GGGCCAACGTTGA
Source organism: Microcoleus sp. BR0-C5 (assembly GCF_036705045.1). Lineage (NCBI taxonomy): Bacteria > Bacillati > Cyanobacteriota > Cyanophyceae > Oscillatoriales > Microcoleaceae > Microcoleus > Microcoleus sp. BR0-C5. The sequence goes on along the minus strand of NZ_JAUBTR010000120.1, from coordinate 11,292 downwards.
AATCATTTATCTTGTACCAACACCATCAATGCCGAGTGCCGCAGAACTTAATCGGGGAACAGTTAAGAGAACTAGGCATAGATATTTCCACCGGTCAAATTAATCGACTCTTAGTAGAAGAAAAAGAAGCATTTCATCAGGAACAAAATCAAGTCTTACAAACAGGGTTGCAGACAGCCGAGTATATTCATACTGATGACACAGGAGCCAGACATCAAGGAAAGAATGGCTATTGTACAGTCATGGGCAACGATTTATTTGCCCACTTTACTACAACCGATAGCAAAAGTCGGCAAAACTATCTGCGAATTCTCAGAGGTCCCTACACCGATTTTATACTGAATCAATATTCTCGCAGTTACCTGATTGAACAAGAACTAGCAGCTTGCCACTTATCAAAACTTGACTTTAATAATACCACGATAGGTCATGGGGACGAGAATTGGAGCAAATATCTTCAGAACTTAGGCATCACCAGTAAACAGGCGGTGAAAACGCTAACTGAGGCGGCACTACTGGGCAGTGCTATAGAACACGGTCTACCCCCAAACCTGATTATTCTCAGCGATGGAGCCAAACAATTTGCGCTCTTGTCCCATGCTTTGTGTTGGATTCATATGGAACGAGGGATTCGCCGGCTGCAAGGAGTCACAACACAACAGCGTACTGAGATAGACCAAGTGCTGGATGATTTGTGGGTCTATTACCGCCAATTAAAAGATTATCAACAACAGCCAACGCCGGAAAAAATGGCACCATTGCAGCAGCGCTTTGATGAGATTTTTGAGAGGCATTATCCCCATCACTACGCTCTGAACTTGGCGATGAAGCAATTTTGTCTTCATAAAACAGAACTGCTGCGAGTCTTAGATGCGCCTTTTCTCCCGTTACATACCAATGCGGCAGAAACTGATATTCGAGAGTACGTCACACGACGAAAAATTAGTGGGGGAACTCGTAATGAAAATGGTCGTCAAGCGCGGGATACATTTACGGGTTTAAAAAAGACTTGTCGGAAACTCGGTATTTCTTTCTGGCAGTATTTGCTCTCGCGTTTCAAGCAAGATGAAATAATTCCACCTCTGGCGGATGTGATTAGAACTCGGACTCCCTCACCTACGTAAATCGCCCGCGCATTTTTGGGTCAGTAACCAATTCATGAATTACTCTTGTCCTGGAATTCTCAGATTCAGGCTATCAGGCATTGTCTGAGTTAGTTTGGCTTAGCTTGCTTATCAGCACTTATTGAGCAGTTACGAGTTTTTGATTACCTTTTAAAGCTAAAACATAATCTCCTTTTTTCTTGACAATCAGAGATGTTAGGTCTTTTTGACAGCAAGCGAGCATCTATGGTTATTACGCTTCCGGCAATTTCTAACATTTCTATTAATGCTGGGATTGCTGTCAGCTCATTAGATTTTTTATCCACTTTTTTTTGTCCTAAAACCAATTGATGAGATGAAGACCAGGCAGTAACTATATGTAGGGCTTTTTGCTGGTCATTTCGGTCATAAGATTGTTTCATTGTTTTGCCATCAATGGCAATCACGTTGAGTTCTAATTCCCCGACTATCGCATTTACCCAACTCAAAAAACATTCTTGAAACTGTTGTGGTTCAATTCTAGAAAATACTCGACTAAATGTGTCATGAGAAGGAATACCATTCGGTAATTCTAGAAAGCTTTTTAACCATTCATATTTGGCGTTACCATAAGCTTCTATTGCCACCCATCCGTCGGCACCGCTGAGGACAGCTAGAATCGCAATCGCGATAATATCTTTGAGTAAGTGTTCTTTACTTCTTTCTATTCTTGGGTCTTTCAAGTTAGCAAAATGCTCTAAAAAACAGGTATTTAAAATATTCATTGAAGACAATGAATCTATTTTTTTTTTTGCGAAGTTACAGCTTTACTAAAACCTCTTGCCATTGATAGCACCAATAAACTACAACCAACTACATAAAAAATTCGTCGGCTCTAACTGTAGCATATTCTGGGTTGAAGTTAAGATGCGTTTACCCTGAATTATTTTCAGGTACTCTTCTTTCTTGTGAAAACTAGCATTATCAAGGACAATCACTATTTCGGCTCCTTTTTACGCAAATTATGAGGCTTGATTACCTGCTGATACCCATTCATTGATTAGCTCTTCATAAAAGAGTTTTAGCACTTGATAAAAATTATATGAATTGCCTTTTTTGAGGAACTCTACCCACCTTTTCTTATCAGAATTCCTCACTCCTCCCATTACATTAACTCTGCCTTTTCTCCGGTCTCCTCGGACTTTTTTTCGGCTGCCTTTTTTACACCAGTTCTTTCTTCGGGTGACTCTTAAACTAAATCCACTCTCGTCCCAAAACCATACCTGTAATCGTTCCGGCGATTCCTTTTCTATTTTTAAATATTCCGCTATTTTTATTTTAAACGCTGTTCTTTTTTCGGGATTTCTCTTCGACTCTAGGCTATACTTAGCCCAGATGTACACATACTTTTTTTTCTTTAATATCCTCCGAACTTGGACTCCACTTAATTTTATTCCTGTGGATTGTTCCAAGTATGTTGCTAATCTCTGCGCTGTCCATCGTCCAAAATCATATCCTAATTCTTGAGGCTCTTTTTCTATAGTTTCTAATAATAGATCTATATATTTATCTGTGGCTTTTTTGTGATTCCCCTTCATCCTCTCATCAATTAGACTTTCTAGATTGTCTGGGTCTCCCTTCATACACCAATAAGATACTTTGTTGACTGAACAACCCAAACAATCAGCGATTTTAGATTGTGTCTTGCCGTCATTGAGCAATAATATAATTAGAATTATTTCTCTAACATTTGCCTTTTCTTCCTCTTTTAAGGCTTTTTGTAGTTTCTCTATTTGTTGGGGATTGAGATGGTTTTTAGCTGGCATTTTTGTAGATATTGACTAACCTCATTTTTTATTATACCCTATTTAAAGGCACAACAGCTTAGCAGGGCTATTTCATTCTAAATAGAACTTTAAGTGTGTTAAGATTAAAACCAGCATTTCGTTGTGCTTGAGCCATGTTTTTAGCGCCGTTATCTCGATACAAATTGAGTGCGAAGTTGCGGGCAATTGCCCAAATTTGAACCAATGGTGCGGTGCGAATTCGTGAGGCATCCTCGCCCTGAGTCACATCTCGAACATAATGCACTTTATTCTCAACACCCCAGTAACCCCGAATTCGTTTGGCAAAGGCTTGAGCTGTGTCGATAAAAGAAGCAACGTAATAGCGAATTTCGGTAGAGATTTCAATGATGTTCGCCCGATGTACTTGGCGTTCGGATGTGACTCGAATTAAGGTTTGCAGCCCAGGGAAATCTGGAATTCCATCAAGGACATGGGTGGTGCTGACGGTACGTTTTTCAATGCGACCATGCCCTTTGTTGATGTGTAGGGTTGTATCTTGGGCTTGAAAATTGGCTTCTACTGCCTTCAGTAAACCTGACTGATTGCCGATGAAGTTCACCCAGGTAGTTGTTATGACTGTTAATGATCGTCTGAGCCGTTTTTTTGGGTGCTAATGGCATCAAAAGCAAACACCATCCCTTGCAGCGCCATCTGTTCAATGAAAGCAGGCAAAGCATTGATTTCATTGGTTTTCGACTCCACTTCGTAGGGTTCTAGAATCAATCCTCGCTCCACAATGTAGGCGGTGACGAGCATAATTGCTGGATGTGACTCTACTGTGGGGTCATCGCTGATGGCTTCGTAAGAACCTCGCAACACTTTGCCGTCCGTGGCAATTGTTTCTCCAGGCAAGGGTTTAATATCGAAAAATCGAGATAAACAAGCCGAGTAATCCCGGTAATCTAGCCGCAACAGTGTCCGCCGAATGGTGCTGTAAGATGGTAAGCGTCATGCAGGGCGGTGCAAACAGGGCAACCAATTCATCATGGTAGGCCCCAAGCCAGTCTCCAATCGCCAGAAATCCACGATTGCCAGCCGTCACCGATAGGGTAAACAAAGCTAAACAGAGCGCTTGCGTATGGCGCTGTCCTGCGGTACGTCTGGTATCAGGCAGGGTTCTAAAAGCTTCGACAATGGCAAGTTGAGACATCTTTTGAGAATCGCTAGAGTCAGAATCACTCCAATACCATACCAGTATTTAGATCAGAATGAAATAGCCCTGTATTTTTTAGTTGTTTTTCTAAAAATTATGCACTTTCCTCAATTGTGATTTTTAAACTACGACTCATAAACGCACCATAAAAGCTCTCTCTCTATTATATATATGCAACTTCACATAAAATTGGTATTACCATTTTTAATTATGTCATAATTATTTACCTAAGATAGATGCCATTTTCTTGACATTCCTCTATGGGAGAGGTTAGTATAGTGGGCAACCAAACATGAGGCTGACAATTCAACTTTAATCTCACACCCCATACTCAAATGCAATTCCTATCAGAGAGTGACAGTTATCGAGGATGTAAAAAGTCTATAAACCTGGTCAGGTCTGGTTCATAGTCTATTCATTAGGGATCTGTTGTCAACTACATCTTACAAGTGAGTGGTGTAGTCTCTTTATTGATGGTAGGTGGAATTGTGAGATCGCAGTTTTTTAGATGCAAAAGTGGGGCAGCATCCCATTACAAACACATTCCTATTGTAGGACAGGCAATCGCGTCTGTCGAGTGATGTTGCTTAAGTAATATTTTCTGCACTGGGCAGGGTTTCTGCAGGCACTAAGATGCAACTGGGAGTTGGAAACCATTATCGACCGTGCGGGAGATCATACTTTATTTCTAAGACTGATGGAAGCTTTTGCCACGCTGCACTAGTCGCTAAAAAATTGAGCGACTGAAATAATTGTTTTGAAGAGCTGAAAAACAGTTCTATTATTAAGGAGAAAAATAAGGTGCCTTTTGTAAGAATTGAGACGAATCAGAAGTTTAGTAATAAAATTATAAATGATGTTATTATTCAAACTACTGACGCAATTCATCTAAACAAAGGAGACCCAAAAACAATGATATCGGTTGTTGTAAACACCAAGGTCAATGTGGGATTTGGGGGTGATTATGACAATCCTGCAGCTATTGTACAAGTCCTTAGTGTCAAAATGCCTGTCGAGATTACCACCAAGCTTACAGAAAGCATCAGCGATATATTACTGACAAACTTCAATGTACTCCCCAACCGAATGTACATTTTCTTCCAAGAATTCACACAGATGCATCTGGTTGGTTGGAATCGAAAAACTTTTGCACAGATAGTAGGGGGTGCTGACTTAGAAGCCCTAGAAGCGGCTCGAAAAAAAAGCTGAAGCCAAGAAAATAACAACAAATCAGTAATTAACCATTGAGCGAATCGAGGAAATTATCAAAAATGGCCAACTTTATCCAAAGAATTGTTTCAGGTGAAGTCTCTTTAGAGCAATATAGCAATACCGAGAAAGAGCTTCTAGCATATAAGATTTTAGAGGATTTACCTTTGACTTCTATCTTAAAACTGAAAGAGGAGTTAAAGGGAAAGGTCATCAAGCAATCCCGGAAAGTGCTCGGAAAAATAGTACATAAGGATTCGGATATACCCATACCCAATTTAGAAGTGGAGTTATGGGATCGAGATCCCTTCGGGTTAAATGATTATCTAGGAAGTGGGGTGACGAATAAACACGGGGAGTTTGAAATATTTTATGACCCCAGTCTTGCGGGCTTTGGTGATGTCCCAGATTTGGATTTTAAGATTTTTGATGTGCCTCAAACCCTTATTATCGAGGGAAAAACCGTCAAAAAGAGGAATTTGATTGAAGTCGTCAAGGGTGCTGAGAATGTCACCCAAGAAGTTTATGACTTTGGGACAGTGCAACTCTCATTTTATGAGTACGATCCAGAGTATAGCCTCTTTCCTTATGCCCTTCCGAATTCTATTCGACACGATTTCGTGCCTGAGGCTCTTGCCATAACACTGCAATCCGTAGCAAAATATGGCAAAACAATGAATGAATTAATTCAACGAAATCGAATAACTCCCAATCAGCCATCCTACGACGAGATTCAAAAATCATTTCCAGAAACATTAACGCTTATCCTAGAAAAAGAGGGTAAGGGTTATACAAGAAGCGATGAATTCTTTGGAGAAAAAATGCTCAATGGGTTCAACCCACTCATCTTAAAAAAGGATAAAAACAATCCTTCTTTATACACGACATCTTTTAATGGGGAGAAATTTGACCTGACTGGCAAGATAGATTTGCCAAATTACAAAGTCAAATTTGAATTAAAAAACGACCAATTGTTGCCGATAGAGATAACACTTCAGTTCCGGGAGGATAATAATACCAAGCCGAATCCCCAAATGAAACAATCGCAGACTTATACTCCAGCGGATGGAAAGAAGTGGTTGCAGGCTAAGCGAGTCGTTCGCGGTACTCACCTGGGTGTTTTAGGGGAGGTGAAGGGCCATCTTGCTCAGTGTCACTTTGATATGGAGCAGTATGCAATCGCACTTTTGAGAAATGTAAGAAAAAATCCCCTCCGCGACCTCTTGTACCCTCATCTCAAAGAAGTAGTCCATATTAACAAATTTGGACGCAAAATCTTGATGGACGCTCAGGAAGGGTTTTTCGCCAAGCTAGAACCCATGTTCATTAATCCAGATATGTTGCAATGGGTCAGGTCATGTATGGGGACTTATGATTGGACAGATTGGCGGCCTAGGACACCGCTGTGTGAGTCTCATACATTTGCCAAACTCGGCAACTTATGCTGGGAACTGATCAGCACTCATGTCGATTCATTTTTTGCCACCAATCATGACGAAATCGTCAGGAATTGGGACGAAATATTCAGATTTTCAGAGGAGTTGGTTCAACATAGCGTTCCCTATCTTACTCTGAGTATGGAGCAAGTTGATGATGGAGATGAATGGTATGACTTAAATGAAATTCAGCATTCATCTAATCCCCGTCGAGAGATAAATGGGGAAGTCAAAGCGGTTAGACCTATTACTTCATCGGAGCAACCCACTGTACAAGATATCGAGAATCTCAAACAGGTTGTCCGGTATGTGATTTACCAATGCACCTTTTGGCATACTTGGATTCACAATGAGCATAATCCTGAGTTTGTTGAACTCAAGTATGGCGGTCTCTTGAGAAATGGCTCAATGGGAGATGAAGAGGATGAGAAGGTTTTATGCGATCGCCAAGCAGCCAGTATTATTGTTGCTGTGTCACACATGCTAACCAATTTCAAATACGGTTACATTCTCAAAAATGAAGATGGAGATGTCCCGTCTCAACTGATAGAACTGTTTAAGAGTAAGAAGCCAGAGTTTGAGAAACTAGGGTACGATCTCAACAACCTTCGTTCTAGAATCAACAGCTAGTCTCCAGCTCGTTGGTTTATTCATCTGATCCCGGCATAAAAAAGGGAGTGTTGAAACTCCCTTTTTTATGCCGGGAAGGAAGTTTACAGACTTGCTTAAACTGCGTTATTGCAAATTCGTAATGTGGCTTTGACCTCTTGCACTAACCAATAGAGACACAAAAACAAACATGAACTCAACCAACAACTTGGATTCGACAGATGAGCTAGAGTACGGTTCCTGGATCTCACTGCATAACGTGCAAACCGTACCCCTTTCAGTTGATCATTTCTGGTCTGCCTTCGACAACTATCTCGAATTGCTCAAGGCTTTCAGTGGGCGCACGGATGTAGAACTCGAAACTGGATTTGGCAAACCGCAAGATGGGCCAGGTTCTATTGTCCGATTCAACTTCATGGATTCGGTAGTCCGCGATCGCTTGTTGGTCAACGACCGGAAGAATCATGTCTGGAAAATGGACATCCCAGAGGCAACACCCCTATTCACACTCTACAACGTCACCTTCAAGGCGCGTGAAGAGGGGGACAGGGCAACGGAAGTTTCCATCACCGTTGACATCGTACTGCAAAGCGAGAATCGAGAGGAGCGAGCCGAAGCCCTCAAGACTCTTAGAGAATTCCTCCCCAAGCGTATTCCTGAAATAGTCGCCTTTATCCAACGCCGAGACGGACTTGAGTTAATGCCATTAACTGAGTCAGAAGTCAAGCAATTGGCAGCGGATTTTTATGAAAAACTAGATGCTCACGCTCCAGTTGAAGAATGTACTCCTTTCCTTGCCTTTGAAGAAGAAGGATTTCTAATGCAATTTCCCAGCGGCGTTAAAGTGCAGAATCGGGAAGATTTTAATCAATGGTATGACGGTGCCATCAATGCCTATTTTGATGAAATTCATCAAGTGAAAGAAATAAAGGTTACTCCTTCATCTGACCACGCTGATGTGGAGGCAATCATCCACTGGGAGGGCAGTATGTGGAAGTCACCAGCCGCACACAGTAAACGGGTTGTTGTGGATGCTCATCACAGCTGGGTTGTGAAGCGCGTACCCGAAACCCAACAACCTATCTTCAAAAGCTATATCGTTCACAAATTTGAATTCGCTGATGGTTCAGCTAAACCCTAAGTTTCTGCGGTTAATTCGAGAGTATAGGGGGTCAAAGTTGAGTCTTTGCAGCCTCATTACTCAGTGAACTCATCCCACCCATCTAATGACGTGGGATTTCACGTTCCTGGTTCATGGTTCATGGCAATTTTTACGCTTGTACTTATGAACTCTCGTGGTGGGCTGCGGTTCATCCCCCGAAGGGGGCTTAAGAGCAAATCTCAATTGAGCTGTAAAACAGACAAAGCAACCTATCGCCTCAATTGAGATTGGTATTTTTCATCAGCATTTGACCCAATAAGGGAAAGGAGAGACACATGGTCGGTAAATTAGACGGAAAAGTTGCACTAGTAACTGGTGCTTCATCAGGTATCGGTGAAGCGACAGCGTTAGCACTAGCTGCAGAAGGGGCGCATGTTGCCCTGGTCGCACGTCGTGCTGAGCGACTCAAAACTCTAAGCAAACAAATTTTAGACAACGGCGGACTGGCAATGCCGATAATCGCTGATGTAGCCGATGAAGCGCAAGCGCACGATATGTTGCTTAAAGCCAATGCAGAATGGGGTCGTGTAGACATCCTGGTCAATAATGCAGGTGTCATGCAACTCGGCTCGATTGATGGTGCGAATACTGAGGAATGGCGAAGTATGCTGAACATCAACCTCCTAGGCTTGATGTATGCTACTCATGCCGCCTTGCCGTTGATGAAGGCGCAAGGCGGTGGGCATATTGTCAATATTTCCTCCACATCGGGTCGCGAAGTATTAGTCAATGCTGCCGTCTACGCCGCAACAAAATTCGGCGTGGGCGCGTTTTCGGAAGCCCTGCGGAAGGAGGTCTACACCGATAAAATCAGAGTTACACTGATTGAGCCTGGTGCGGTGGCGACGGAGTTGGGCAATAAGATCGCGGATACCGGCGCGCAAGAATGGGTCAAAACCTGGCTTCAATCAAAAACTCCACTCGCCAGTGAGGACATCGCGGCAGCCATTGTTTATGCGGTTACGCAACCGCCGCATGTCAACGTCAACGAAATTCTCCTCAGACCAACGGATCAGCAGTGATCGCTTTTTTAGGCTAAATTAACCAAGGAAGCAGATATAGCAATCCTAAATGATTTGTGAACACTATCCATAGATATAAAGTTTCGGAAATCCAAATAGTTGACGATTCCGAAAAAAAACAAATAACCTCTTGACGATGGCAAAAGATTTACAGCGATAGGCGAATTTTATTAAAAGATTCTTTGCTTGTAGCCAAATATCTTCTACTGGATTTTGTTCGGGGGCATTCGGGGCAAATAAGATACAATTTATTTGCCATTTTTCTGGGGGTTTTCCTTGGTTTACCAAGTCTAAATACTCTCTGAATTCTTGTGACTTATGATAACTTGCTCCATCCCAAATGATTGTCAGTCTTGAGTTGGGGCGTTTTTTCATTAAACCCACATTCCGCACCCTCAACTGGCACATACGGGACTTGAGTAGTTCAAAGTCAGTCTTTCGAGACAATAATGAGTAAAAACACTTAGAGAAGTGTGTAACAAAGCATTACGCGGTTGCCCATTGCTGAAAATTGAGGCTGGGGCGTGAGTTAAATAGTCATGGCAGTTAAAATTAGACTCTGTAACAGGATTGAGAACCAAAATGTGTTAATTGCGAACGCAACCAAATATCAATCATTAGCCAAAAATAGTGTAAACTCAAGTCGAGAGAAACCATAAAATCACGATTTAACAGAAGAGTGCAGAAAGCAACTGAAATAACAGTAGAACACTTAGACCACCTAGGGCATCGGTACAGTATTAGATATTGACAAAACCGGGTAGATATGGTATGTGAATTGAGGAGCCTGTTAAATTCTCACCATCCGGAAGAAAGAAAAAACCCTATGCGTCCTCCCTTATGGCATCCTCCCATTGAACTTTCAAACCATGAAGAGTTGCAGGGCTATTTCATTCTGAATAGGGTTTTGAGGAATTCAAGGCCAAATCCTGCCTGACGTTGAGCTTGAGCCATATTAGTTTCCCCCTGCTCGCGATAGAGATTGAGGGCCAAATTACGGGCTGCCGGCAAACAGGTTAGGCAGTGGCTGGACACGAATCCGGGAAGCATCCTCGCCTTGTGTGACATCCCGCACATAATGAACCTTATTTTCAACGTGCCAGTAATTGCGAATGCGTTGAGCAAATTGTTCGACGGTTTCGTTCAAGGAACTGATGTAATAGCGGGTCTGCTTTTTCTTAATGATCAGATGCTGTCCTTTGAGCAAATGCCGATAACTGGTGACGCGAATAATCGTCGTTAATCCTTCCCAGTCGACCATGCCGGGTAAATCAGCTAATGTCTGCCACACACTAACACTCCGTCGTTCCACTCGACCATGGGCTGTTTCAACGCTATGGCAATGGGATTCAGATTTAAATTGGGCTTTAATAGCCTTCAAAAAGTTGCCGTGATTGCCTTTAATAGCGGCTAAATAATGATTTTTTGAAGTGATGATTTGCTCACAAGTTTTTTTTGGGTATTGAGTGCATCAAAAGCAAAGACTACACTGCGTTCGGCTAATGCTTTGATCGCTGGCTGCAGCGCTTTGATTTCATTGCTTTTACCCCACATTCCGCAGGTCTTTAAATAGAATTGATGGTTATAAATTTTAAAAATAAAATCCTGAAGTGATTACCCAGTAATCACTTCAGGATTTTTTGAGTTACAATGAACCAATTAGGAGCCAAGAGGAAAAAACCATGAATGAGCATGAAGAAGCCATAAAAGTCCTAAATTTAGACCATCTAGGAATAGTAGCAGGCATAATAGACGAGATGGAATTAGTAGAA